>JBDNIR010000212.1:0-1996 GCA_041688195.1 Marinobacter sp. | reverse complement strand
GGTAAAACGTGAATCTTACCTTGTTATATCACACCGTCGTGCCAGAATAGCTCTTGAGAGACGTAAAACGCGGTTTTTATCGTTTACTGCTGGTAGTTTAGGGTGACACCTATGGCGTCGCGCACAGAGCGCATTTTGATAATCGACCCTGACGAACACGCAAGATCCGAGCTTGACAGACACCTCGAAGCGAAGGGTTTCTATGCGCGTGGGTATCCCGATCTCGCTGCCGCAAGAGGGTTGTTTGAGGACCACATTCCCGACGCCATTTTTGTCGATATGACGCCTGCCGCTATTTCCGAGCTGATGGACAAGCTGGGAAACCAGAACACCTATATTCCCCTGATTGCCTACTCTAAAGCTGAAACCGCAACCGAGGTCGTAGCCGCGTTGCGTGCGGGGGCCTCCGATTTCGTAATGAAGCCCTTTACCGACAAACTGCAGCTTGATGGCGTGCTGGCGAAACTTTTCGACCGCGTGCGGATCAACCGGCTGAACCAGCTGTACCGCCAGGAACTGGAAGAAGCCAACCGGGATTTGCGCGCCGGTATTTCAGAGCTGCGGGCCGATCAGCGGGCAGGGCGCAAAGTACAATTGAAGATGTTGCCGGATCACGATCAACACATTGGCGCCCTTGACTTTGACCACCTGATCAAACCCTCGCTTTATCTGAGCGGTGATTTCCTCGATTACTTCAGCATCGATTCTGATAAAACACTTGTGTATATCGCCGATGTGTCGGGCCATGGCGCCAGCTCTGCCTTTGTTACCGTCTTGCTGAGAAATCTAACCAATCGTTTGCAGCGTAATATGAGGAGGGGGTCAAGCGACGATATTTTATATCCGAATCGCTTCCTCGAACGTATTAATACTGAATTACTGGATACCGGTCTGGGGAAGCACGTAACGGTTTTCGTGGGCATTATCTCGGCATCGGAACGCACGCTGAGATATGCCGTTGGAGCCCATTTTCCGATGCCAATTCTGTCCTTTGATGACGACAACCCGCGTTTCCTTGAAGGTAGTGGTCTTCCCGTCGGGCTGTTTGAAAATCCGCAGTGGGAGGTTTATGAAACACCGCTCGATAGGTCATTTCGGTTGATTCTGTTCTCTGATGGCATTCTTGAGGTTATAAAAGCCGATAACCTTGATGAAAAGGAGCGCAGACTACTTGAACTCGTATCGGGAGGTAGTCACACTATCGCCTCCTTAAGTGACGCTCTGAGCCTTGATGAAATCTCGGAGCTACCGGATGATATCGCTATTGTATCGGTAACTGATATTAAGTCGGAATAATGGCAATAATGATGGCTGGCTATAAAATCCTGCAAGCTGAAAAACACGGCATCTACGTTCTCAAGTTTATTGGGGAAATCCGGCTGAATCTGTGTTCAACGCTGGACAACCTCGTCGAGTCCATCACCCAGGACCCCAGCTTCAAGACCGTCGTTATTGACCTTACCGAAACCGATATCATCGATAGTACGACTCTTGGTCTGCTTGCGAAAATTGCCATGGCGGCTGAAAAACGTAGCCAGTTTCTGCCTACCCTGATCTCCACCAACCCGGATGTTACACGGATCATTGCATCCATGGGGTTTGATAAAATTTTCATAATTCTTAAAGAACCTGCCTCGCGCATTGAAGAACTTGAAGAGATTCCCGTGTTAAAAGCCAGTGAACAACAGGTGCGGGACAAGGTTCTGGATGCCCACAAAGTACTGATGAGCCTCAACAGCCGGAACCGGGAAGAGTTCAAAAATCTCGTCCGGGCACTGGAATGTGAAGAGCCGGGCTGACCGGACACCCCGATACCAACTACAATCAAGCAAATAACAGATGCACCCGACACCTGACTGGAATAACTATGTCTGAAAATCAAGGATCGGAGTCCACAAGCGCCTCAAAACCAGCACATAAAGTGGCGGTTCTCGGCGGAGGCAGTTTTGGTACGGCGATGGCAAAAGTGCTGGGCGAAAATGGTCACGAGGTCCAT
>JBDNIR010000211.1:0-3728 GCA_041688195.1 Marinobacter sp. | reverse complement strand
CCTGGCCCGAAGCCGCATCGCCGCCTGGGTATGAATCTGGCTGACCCGGCTCTCACTAACCCCGATGACCGCGCCAATTTCCTTCAGGTTGAGCTCTTCCTGGTAATACAGACTCAGCACCAGTTTTTCCCGCTCAGGCAGCTCACTAATTGCCCCCGCCAGGCTTTTGCGAAACGCGTCCGAGGTGATGCCATCAAGAGGATTATCCGACGCCTCTTGTTCTTCTATCGGCAGCTCGCCGGATTCATTGAGTTCATCGAGACTAAAAAGTTTGCCGCTGCTGGCATCGTTCAGACAGGCGTGATACTCGCTGAGCGACATTTCGAGTTCTTCCACAACGTCTGTGTCCTGTGCTTCGCGCCCGGTGCGGTCCTCGACGACCTTGATAGCACTGGCCACGCGGCGGGCATTCCGATGTACAGACCGGGGCACCCAGTCACCTTTGCGAATTTCATCCACAATCGAGCCGCGAATGCGAATACCGGCGTAGGTTTCGAACGAGGCGCCCTTGTCAGGCTGAAATTTATTGGCAGCTTCGAGAAGGCCGATCATTCCGGCCTGCATAAGATCATTCAGCTGCACTGAGGCGGGAAGACGCGCCAAGAGGTGCAACGCGATTTTTTTCACCAGCGGAGCATGAGTTTCGACAAGCGCATCGGCTTGTCGGGCGCCAGTTTGGTTATAGATTCCCAGGCGTTTCGCCAACGTCATGTATCCAATCAGGCCTCTACAAGGCGTTCTACGAAGAATTCCAGATGGCCGCGTGGCGATGAGGGCAACGGCCAACTGTCGACTTTTTCTGCCAGTGCCTTGATGGCCAGTGAGGCCTTCGCCCTTGGGTATACATCCATCACTGCGCGCTGTCGTTGGACGGCTTTTTTGACAGCCTCATCGTACGGCACCATGCCCACGTATTGTAGTGCAACATCCAGGAAGCGCTCGGTAACCCGGGTCAGTTTGTCGAACAGATGTTTGCCTTCCTGCTCGTTCCGGACCTGGTTGGCGAGAATCCGGAAGCGATTGACGCCGTAATCCCGGTTCATCAACTTGATCAACGCGTAGGCGTCAGTAATGGAGGTGGGTTCATCACACACCACAAAGAGCAGTTCCTGGGAGGCACGGAGAAAGCTGACCACGGACTCTGAGATACCGGCAGCGGTGTCGACGATCAGCACGTCAATCTGGTCACCAATATCACTGAAGGCGTTGATCAGCCCTGCATGTTCCATAGGTGTCAGATGAGTCATCCGCTGGGTACCCGACGACGCCGGGACAATCTTGATGCCGCCGGGACCGTCGACCAACACGTCGCGCAAGTCACACTCACCGGCCAACACGTCCGCAATGTTCCGATTGGAAGTGATACCCAGCAGTACATCAATGTTGGCCAGCCCGAGATCGGCATCCAGCACGACTACCCGGCGCCCCATCTGGGAAAGTGCAATAGCAAGGTTGACCGACACGTTGCTTTTACCAACGCCGCCCTTTCCACCGGTGACCGCAATCACCTGAACCGGATGTGGTTTAGCCATACTGACTCTTGTCTCTGTGACAAATTAAACGGATCTGTCATCGATACGCAAAAACGCTTCTGTTTCTTACGCACCTTCTGCCAGGGTCAGCTCTTTCTGAACTGTTTTTATGCGCTCGACGGCCAACCTCACCAACGGAATCGCCTCTGCGCGATGCAAATCCTGGGGAATTTTCTGACCGTCAGTATAGTAAGCCAGCGGCAGGCTCGTCTCCATAACAAAGCCAAGGGTTTCACCCAGGGTTAACGCTTCATCAATCTTGGTAATAACGCAGCCTGCAAGCTTTGCCATCTTATAGCAATGCCACATGGATTTCATAATGCGCGCTTGGCTGGTAGCCGATACAACCAGGTGCGACTTGATGCCATGACGGCTCTGGGCCAGCTCAAGAAGCTGTTCCTGATAACCACGATCGGACTGGGTAAGGCCTGCAGTATCGATCAGTATCAGATGCCGGTCCGATAATTCTTCAAGAATAGCATCCAGCGAGTGACTTTCATCCACCACACGCACCGGAACGTTCAGAATGCGGCCGAAGACAAACAATTGCTCGTGGGCAGCCACCCGATAGCGATCTGTCGTCACCAGTGCCAGAGAGTCGGCTCCGTGGCGCAACACATAGCGGGCTGCCATCTTTCCGATGGTGGTGGTTTTACCTGAACCGGTCGGGCCTACCAGAGCAAAAACACCGCCCTGCTCCAGCCATTCGGTTTTGGTGGTCTTAATGCCGGCCGCCAGCGTTTTAAGTGCCTGCTTCCAACCCTCGTCCAGACGGCTTTTGCCATGGCTTTTTGACAACGCCGACGCCAGGGTCCGGGTCAGGCCAAACTCTTCCAGGCGCTCGGCCAGCCGCTGCTGTGAGGCATCAGCGGGCTGGGCAACCGGTAAACCGGGGCCCCGGGTGGTAACCAGGTCCCGCAATGAGGTAATTTCCGCGCGCATTTCCGCTAATGCACTATTCGGGAAGGCGTCTGTAGCCGGACTGGCAGGCTCTTGATAGCGCTGCCCTAGCGCTGCCCGTTGTTCACGAACGTCGCGAATACGGTCTCTTGAGCGGCCCAACTCGTCTTCCAGGCGACGGTGATGATCCGCCTGTATTTCCGCCAGACGGGAACCATTGGTGGCTTCGATAGCGAGGTCGCCGAGACGCTGGCGTGCCATATTTTCGTCGTAGTCGAGGGCCGTCACAATTTCGACACCGCCGTCTACGCGTCGATTTGACAGGATGACCGCGTCCGCACCCATATCTTCACGGACCCGTTTGAGAGCTTCGGCCATGGATGGCGCAAAGAATCGTTTTACTTTCATACTGTTTCATCCTCCCGGTAGCGGTAATTCACTGCCGCCCCTGCTCGGTGCCTTCGGCACTTACTGACCGACTGACGCCACAATCGTAATTTGTTTGTTATCTGGCACTTCCTGGTAGGAGAGCACATGCAAACGCTCGATACCAAAGCTGGCAAATTTTGCCAGTACCGGCCTGAGCGGCGCTGAAACCAGCAGAATAGCGGGCTTGCCGAGCATTTCCTGCCGTTGTACGGTGTCCTGAAGAGACTTCTGTAGCTTCTCTACCATGCCTGGCTCCAATACCAGCCCGATGTCATCATGACCGCCGGATTGTTGACTCTGTTGCATGGACTTCAGCAATAACTGTTCCAACTCCGGATCGAGGGTAGTCACCGGGATTTCGGATTCATTCCCGCATATACTCTGGATAATCATCCGGCGCAACGCCTGACGAGCCGCTGCGGTGAGCACTTTGGCATCCTGGCTCTTGGGATGGACATTGACGATAGCCTCCGCAATGGAGCGCATGTCCCGGATGGGAACCTCTTCCCTCAGCAGGCTCTGTAACACTTTCAGCAGCACACTGATGGACAGTGTTGTGGGCACCAGCTCTTCAGCCAGCTTGGGCGACAGTTTTTCAAGCTGATCCAGCCATTTCTGGGCTTCTTCGTGCCCCAGAAGTTCATGGGCGTGCTTTTGCAGGAGCTGGTTCAGATGGGTTGCCACCACTGTGCTGGCGTCCACCACGGTGTAGCCCAGGGTCTGGGCCTGATCTTTTTTCTCCGGCTCAATCCAGCTCGCATCAAGTCCGAAAGCCGGGTCCTTGCCCTCAATACCGTCAATCTTGCCAAACACCTGACCCGGATCAATCGCCAGTTCCCGATCCGGATGTATCTCCGCTTCTGCAAT
>JBDNIR010000210.1:0-12381 GCA_041688195.1 Marinobacter sp. | reverse complement strand
TCAAAGGCTGCCTTCAGGTCATTTTGGTGATCAAAAATAACCGCTGGAGCTTCCACTCTGTGGTGCTCTTTTTTCACCGCCGACACCTTGATCACGCCTCTGCCAAGATTACCATCCAGCACTTTCATGCCGCCGTCGGGAGCGAAAGGTTCCGCAGCGCTGCTCAATACGGTCGGGTCCAGGGTTTGGGCAGCAGCCGGCGACCATATCAGTTTGTCATCCTTTATAGATGGCGTGCGGGTGTATTGCTCAAGCCCCCGACCTACTACCGTTTCGACATCCTCGTGGAGATACCCCTCGGACAACAACTCGCGAATCAAAAATGGCGTACCGCCAGCATCATGAAAGGCGTTGATGTCTTCCTCACCATTGGGATAAATACGAGTCATCGATGGCACCACTGACGACAGCTCCGCGTAGTCATTCCAGTCAATAATGATACCGGCCGCCCTTGCAATAGCGATCCAGTGAATCGTGTGGTTAGTCGAACCACCGGTGACCAGCAGGGCCACCAGCGCGTTTACGATGCTCTTCTCATCCACCATATCCGCCAGCCCCAGTGTGCCCCCGTTAGGCTTGGACAGTTTCACGACCTGCTCGGTAGCGGCCCGCGTCAGTTCATCCCGCAGAGGCGTATTGGGATTGATGAAAGCGGCCCCTGGCAGGTGCAGCCCCATGACCTCAACCAGCAACTGGTTACTGTTCGCGGTACCGTAAAACGTGCAGGTCCCCGGGCTGTGGTAGGACTTGCTCTCCGCTTCAAGCAGCTCATCCTTGCCCACCTTGCCCTCGGCATACAACTGGCGGACGTGTTGCTTTTCCTTGTTTGGCAAGCCCGACGGCATTGGCCCTGCAGGGATCAGTATGGTCGGCAGGTAACCAAAACTTAGCGAACCAATCAATAGCCCCGGCACGATCTTGTCGCAGATACCCAATAAAACAGTGGCATCAAACATGTTGTGGCTCATGGCGACCGCCGTGCTCATGGCAATCACATCCCGGGAAAACAGGCTGAGTTCCATGCCAGGCTGGCCCTGAGTCACCCCGTCGCACATCGCCGGCGTTCCCCCGGCAAACTGGGCAACGGAGCCCATGCCATGGGCAGCTTCACGAATCAGATCCGGAAAGCGCTCGTAAGGTTGATGAGCCGACAGCATGTCGTTGTAGGCTGAAACAATAGCCACATTGGCCTTGTTCATTAATTTGAGGGTGTTCTTGTCGGTGCTGCCACAGGCAGCGAAGCCATGGGCGAGGTTGCCGCAAGACAGCACGCCGCGCTGAGGCGATGACTCCTTCAGGGCGTCCATTCGACTGAGATAGTCCTCACGCGTGCTGCGGCTGCGTTCAATGATGCGCCGGGTGACCTTGTTAACTGTCGCGTGCATAGATTGTCTCCAACCATTACTTGTTTTGTGAAAGCAGGAAATTCAATAACCTACTTTTTTATGAAAGTAATTTTACGTGCTTTTTGTGTCATTTTCACGATTAAAAGTTCAATAATCTTATTTTTATTGTTATATTTACTACATTCTAAAACGAACATAACAACATGAAATTACCGACAAGCGGAGCACTCTCATGACTATTCGTATCGCAATCAACGGCTTTGGCCGCATCGGCCGCAATGTACTTCGCGCACTTTACGAAAATAACTACCGCCAGCACATGCAGGTTGTCGCAATCAATGATCTGGGCGATGCCGAAACCAACGCTCACTTGCTGAAATACGACAGCGTTCATGGTCGTTTCGCCGCCGAAGTCAGTCACGATCAGGAGTCACTGTCCGTCGATGGTGATCGTATTGCAATTAGCGCTATACGCAATCCTGAAGAACTGCCCTGGAAAGATCATAACGTTGATGTGGTCATGGAGTGCACTGGCCTGTTCACCAGCCGGAACAAAGCCGCCGCCCACCTGACTGCTGGCGCTCGCAAGGTGATCATTTCTGCACCATCAAGCGATGCCGACGCCATGATCGTATACGGCGTAAACCACGACACCCTGACGGCCGACCACCAGATCATTTCCAACGCTTCCTGCACCACCAACTGCCTGGCGCCGGTGGTACAGGCAATCCACGAAGGAATCGGCATCGAGAGCGGCCTGATGACCACCATTCACTCCTACACTAACGACCAAAAGCTCAGCGACGTTTACCATGCCGATCTGTATCGTGCACGTTCAGCCACACAGTCCATGATTCCCACCAAAACCGGTGCGGCAGCGGCAATTGGCAAGGTGCTACCGGCACTGGCAGGCAAGCTGGACGGCCTGGCAGTGCGGGTCCCGACCATCAATGTGTCGCTGGTGGACTTCAGCTTTATAGCTGGGCGGGAGACCTCGTCAGAAGAGATCAACCAGATTGTTAAAGCCGCGGCGGAGAAGAATCCGGTGCTGGGTTACAACAGTGAAAAACTGGTCAGCGTAGACTTCAACCATAACCCACTGTCCAGTATTTACGATGCCAACCATACCCGCGTCATGGGCCGTCACGCTAAAGTCATGGCGTGGTACGATAATGAATGGGGCTTCTCGAACCGCATGCTGGATAATGCCTCGGCCCTGATGAAAGTGAGTCGCTAAGCCGACACCAACTTCAGACACCAACCGTTTTTATCCGGCTAACAAGTCAAACAAAGGAAAAAACCATGCTCAGGCGCACCAAGATTGTCGCAACACTCGGCCCCGCAACTGATTCTCCGGAGTCTCTGGCTGCCATCATTGCGGCCGGTGTTGACGTAACGCGACTGAATTTCTCCCATGGCAGCGCAGATGATCACATCCAGCGTGCCATCCGGGTGCGTGAAGCAGCAGCGGCTCAGGGCCGCTTTGTAGCCATTATGGCCGACCTTCAGGGTCCGAAGCTGCGAGTTGCTCGCTTCACCGACAACAAGGTGGCCCTCAAGCGCGGTCAGATCTTTGTGCTGGACGCTGCCATGGACAAGGAAGCCGGCACCGAAGAACGGGTTGGCATCGATTACGAAGAGCTGATCAACGATGTTAAGCCGGGGGATATCCTGGTACTGGACGACGGCCGTATTGAAATGGAAGTCGAGAGCGTTGATGACCACAGCATCACCTCCCGCATTCTGATCGGTGGTCCCCTGTCCAATAACAAGGGCCTGAACAAGCGCGGCGGCGGCCTGTCGGCTGATGCGCTGACCGAAAAAGACAAGCAGGACATTGTTACCGCTGCAAAACTGGGCGCCGACTACGTCGCCGTCTCATTTGTACGAACAGCCGAAGACATGCACACCGCCCGCGCACTGCTGAAAAAGGCCGGCTCCAGCGCAGGTCTGGTAGCTAAAATCGAACGTGCCGAACTGGCCCACGACAACGACGCCCTTGATGCTGTTATCGAAGCGTCAGATGCCGTTATGGTCGCCAGGGGGGACCTTGCCGTAGAGATCGGTGACGCCGAACTCGTCGGCGTTCAGAAGAACATCATCGGCCGCGCGCGCACCCTTAACAAGGTGGTGATCACGGCAACCCAAATGATGGAATCCATGATCGAGAATCCGATGCCTACCCGGGCGGAAGTGTCTGACGTCGCCAACGCTGTGTTTGACTATACCGACGCCGTCATGCTGTCTGCCGAAACCGCCGTCGGCGACTATCCAGTGGAAGCGGTAGAAGCGATGGTACGCATTTGTACTGGCGCCGAGCGACACCCCTCTACGCATACCTCAGGTCACCGCATGCACGAGTCGATGGAGCTGGTGGACGAAGCCATTGCACTCTCGGCCATGTATGCCGCCAACCATCTGGATGGCGTTCAGGCAATCATTTGCATGACCGAGACCGGTGCTACGCCGCTGCTGATGTCACGCATCAAATCAAGCTTGCCGATTTTTGCATTTTCCCGCCACACCCAGACCCAGAACCGCGTCACCATGTACCGTGGTGTACAGACCGTACCTTTTGATTCCCAGGCATTGCCCAATGAGGAAATCAACGCTCTGGCGGTCGCTGAACTGATGAAAATGGGTGTGGTTGAGGACGGCGCGCTGGTGGTCATGACCAAGGGTGATTACGTCAACGCCCAGGGCGGTACGAATACAATGAAGATTGTCCGGGTGGGTTCCCATATCCGCTAAACAGCCGATAAATCCGCTACCAACAGCGTCTCATAGAGCTGCTAGCAGCAAAATCAGGCAATATCGTTCAGACTTCCCGTCACGAGGTCGGTAATAGCAAGCCACTCTCCGGCCTCGATCTTGTCTTTCGGCGTTAACCAGGTGCCGCCGACCGCCGCCACGTTATCCAGAGCGAGATAATCCTTTGCAGTTTCACGGCGAATACCGCCGGTCGGACAAAACGTGACATCCGCAAACGGCCCGGCAAATGCCTGCAATGCCTTGATGCCGCCTGCAATTTCCGCCGGGAAGAACTTGAATTCCCGATACCCCATGGCGTAGCCCACCATCATTTCGGAGATAGTTGAAATGCCTGGCAGCAAGGGTGCCTGGGCATTCAGCCCATGAGCAAGGAGTTGTCCTGTCACCCCCGGGGTAATTACAAACTGCGCACCAGCTGCTTCCGCCTCCCGGTACTGGCTGACCTGCGTAACGGTGCCAGCACCCACCCAGACATCCGGCAGCGCCTTGCGCAATTGCCGTATCGCGCCGAGACCATGTTCCGAACGCAGCGTGACTTCAAGAATGCGTATACCACCCTCCACCAACGCTCTTCCGAGCGGCACCGCATGCTCGGGGTGGTGAATGGTGATGACAGGCACCAACGGACAGGCTGCAAGCATGGTTTGAACCTGATGACGATGATGCATGGATAGCTGGGACATATTGGTTTTCTCTTCCATTGAATTTAACGGTGCCGGGCTCAATGGCCTTAAGGACTCCAGAATACAGACACTGACCGGCCGAGAAACGCTCGCACCGGCATAGCGCGCTCGTCATCGAGATTGGTGACGGCTTTTTTCAGCGTTTCCATTTTGTCATTGCCCCTCAGGTGAAGGGCCGTGAAGCCCGCCGCGCTCAGCACACTGAACGTCAGGGATACACGATGCTGGGGCTGGGACGGTGGCGTCAGAGCAATACTCTTTGCCGGGTTACCCGGATCGAGCGCCTCCGAAAGCTCAGGTGCATCCGGGAATAACGAGGCGGTGTGGCCATCATTCCCCATACCCAGCACCACCACATCCAGAGGCCAGGCAAGCCCGCTGAGTGCGCTTTCACAGGCTACCTGACCGGACCCGCCAAAGTTTCCAGGCTGCTTAAGACTGATGAAGTTTGCCGATGCCGCTGCATTTTGTATCAGATGCTGCCTGACCAGACGTTCATTGCTGGCTGGGTCGTCCGCCCCAACCCAGCGCTCGTCCACCAGCGTTACGTCCACGCGCGTCCACTCCAGAGTTGCACGGCTCAGCATCTCGAAGAAAACTTTCGGTGTGCTACCACCCGAAACCGCCAGACTGACACGGTCACGCCGCAGCAGGGCGTCGCGAAGCCTACCCGCCACATCCGACGCCAGTCGAGCCGCAACGGCTGATGCGTCATCCATAAGTATCGGCACTATACCGGCTGGCCAGTTGATATCAGACATCCTCGTACCAGCTCCTGCCATCCCGGGTAATCAACGCAATAGAGGCAACAGGCCCCCAGGTTCCGGAAGCGTAGCGCTTCGGTGACGCTGCGTGATCTTCCCAATTCGAGATAACCTGATCGACCCAGCGCCAGGCGTATTCAACTTCGTCACGTCGCACGAACAGGTACTGGTTGCCCTTCATGATCTCCCACAGCAAGCGCTCATAGGCATCGGGTATGCGCTGGGCATTGAAGGCTTCCGAGAACGTCAGTTCCAGCGGCCCCTGACGCAAGCGCATACCTTTATCAAGCCCCTGGTCCTTGGTGAGAATCTGCAGAGACATGCCTTCATCCGGCTGCAAACGGATAATGAGCTTGTTATTGGCCAGATATTTCTGATCGGGGTCAAAGATATAGTGCGGCGCTGGCTTGAAGTGGATAATAATCTGCGACAGTTTTTCCGGTAAGCGCTTGCCGGTACGTATATAAAAAGGCACACCGGACCAGCGCCAGTTGTGTATTTCTGCCTTCAGTGCAACAAAGGTTTCGGTAGCGCTACCCTTGGCAGCATCCTCTTCTTCCAGATAGCCGGGGACCGGCTTACCATCGCTCGTGCCTGCGGTATACTGCCCCCGCACCAGATGGGTTTCCATCAATTCCGGGGTAATAGGCCGGAGCGCCTTGAGCACTTTTACTTTCTCGTCACGGATACTGTCAGCGGACAGGTCAGAAGGCGGATCCATGGCAATCAGACAGAGCAGTTGCAGCAGATGGTTCTGGATCATGTCACGCATTTGTCCGGCTTTGTCGAAATACCCCCAACGCCCTTCAATTCCAACACTTTCAGCCACCGTGATCTCGACATGGGAGATATGGTTCTGATTCCACTGAGTCGCAAATAAATTGTTGGCGAACCGCAAGGCGATCAGGTTTTGCACCGTCTCCTTACCGAGGTAATGATCAATACGGAACAACTGGTTTTCGTTGAACACTTCCGCGAGCCGGTCGTTGATTATCCTGGAGGATTCCAGGTTGTGGCCAATAGGTTTTTCCACCACCACCCGGGTTGACTCGTTGCAGCAGCCGCCAGCTTTCAGATTGCGGGCGATCATGCCATAAAGAGACGGTGGCGTTGCCATGTACACGATCAGCTCGCCACCCCCTTGCTGACGCCACTCGTTCAGGGGTGCATAACCTGCTTCATCACTGAAGTCGAAACAGAGGTAATCCACCCGCTTGAGAAATCGCTCCAGCATCTCCTCATCAAGCTCATGCGTACGGACATGCTGTCGGATTCGCGACGCCAGTTGTTTGCGGACACCATCGGTGTCGGCCTTGTCCCGGGCCAGTGCCAGAATACGGATTTCCTTGGCCAGCAAATGAGCACATTCCAGTTGATACAATGCCGGGAACAGTTTGCGTTGGGCGAGATCACCCAGAGCGCCGAACATTATCAGGTCACAGCGGGTGTCAATCGGTTGGACCATGTTTCATTCTCTCAGTTTGTTAGGCGAACTCGGGAAATCAGAACTCGCGCTATTTCGTAGTAATTATATGCAAATAATGACAGTTAATTCGGGAAACACCAACAAATCATCCCTATTTTTGATATTTTTACTACCACTTATTGAATTAAAACACGGTATAATCCGGCCCTTAGGGACTACTCACACCGTGCGACAGGAGATTCCGATTCATGGCAGCCAACCACTCCCATCAAGATGAAAACGTGCTGGAGGTGATTCAGGCCAGACTCGACAGCCTGAACAAATCCGAGCGCAAGGTTGCCGAGGCCATCCTGCAGGACCCGACATCCGCCACCCGATACAGCATTGCTGCGCTGGCACGCGCTGCTGATGTCAGCGAGCCCACAGTCAACCGTTTCTGTCGCAGCTTTTCCGCTACAGGATTTCCGGATTTCAAAATCCGTCTCGCTCAAAGCATAGCAACCGGTACGCCTTACGTCGGCCAGAATATTGGTCCTGAGGACTCCGTCGCCGAGTTTGCGGATAAAATCGTACTCAGCACCATAGCCAGTCTCGACAAAGCCCGGCAAGCGCTCTCTTACAAGGCCCTGGCTAACGCCATCGACCACCTTATCCAGGCCAAACAGATCAACTTCTTCGGCATGGGTGGCTCTGCACCTGTCGCACTGGACGCCCAGCACAAATTTTTCCGCTTCAACATTCCGGTCATGTCCTATGACGATGCCTTGATGCAGCGGATGGTCGCCGCGGGCAGCGGCACCGGCGACGTCATCGTGGTGATTTCCTACACCGGACGCACCCGCGAAATGATCAACATTGCGCAAATCGCCCGGGAAAACGGGGCCACCGTGATCGGTATCACAACTCCGGATTCTCCTCTGGCGGATATGTGCACCGTAGTCCTTGGTGTAACCGCCCCGGAAGACACCGAAGTTTATATGCCCATGTTATCCCGCATCATCCATCTGACCGTGATCGATATCCTTGCAACGGGGGTTACCCTCAAGCGCGGTAAAGACTTCCATCACCACCTGAAGAAAATCAAGGATAGCCTGAAAGCCACACGCCTGCGCTCTGATGAGTCAAAGCCTGGCTAATTCTATGTGAAACCTGTGAAATAAAAAAACCGGGAAGGTGGATACGAGCCACTTTTCCGGTTTTTTTTGGAGCTCTTGAAATCAGGGGCGCTCGATCTCCGCCTGATCTCTCAAATACTGCTGATAGGCAAGATACTCTCGTTGAGCCTGCTGGTCGGCCAGGAACTGCTGCAATTGCGCGCGCTCTGCGGCATTATCCTCAGCGTCGCCATCTGTCACGCCGTCCAACGCAATAATGACCGCGCTGTCCTCACCCTCCGACAGACCATAAGTAACACCGCCTTCAGACGGACGCTCGAGAGAGAATGCGCTGCGAAGAACTTCCGGACTCAACGAACGATTATTTCGACCGATTGCTTCATGAGTGGTCCAGTCCCCTACTGCAACATCGAGCTCTTCCAGCGACTCGCCATCCTGAAATTTGGCGATAATATCCCGGGCATCCTCGGCCAAACGCTCACGAGTCTTCTGCTGCACCAGACGCTCACGGATTTGATCGCGAACTTCGGCGAGCTCCCGCTGTCCTTCTGGCTGGTGGCTCTTAACCCGGGCTACCACGGATTCGTTATTGCCGACATCAATCAACTCGGTATTGAACTGGTCTTGCAATACATCGTCGGAAAACAACTGACGCACCAGACCGGCATGTTGAAACGGACCTTCACCGCCCTCACGGGTAATACCAGCCTGCTCCTGAATCTCCAGCCCAAGCTCCTCTGTCGGGCCAGTCAGGTTGCCTTCCGAGTACGCCATGTCTGCCAGGTCCGAACGCATTTGCGCGTAGCGCTTGCCGGCAGCATCTTCAGCAAGTTCCCTGCGGAGCTCATCGTCCATGGCTGCAAGTGGCGGTGCCTCGGACTTACGAACATCCACCAGCTTAATGATATGAGTGCCGAAGGAGGTCTCCACCGGTTCAGATACTTCTCCGGTCTCAAGAGCAAACAACGCCTCTTCAAAGGCACTGTCAAACATTCCCCGGCTGGCAAAACCGAGATCACCACCCTCTCTCGCCGAAACGATGTCATCCGAGTAGCTTTCAGCCAGTGCTGCGAAATTCTCCCCGGCGGCCAGCTTTTCCTGCACCTCGGCCAACTGCGCGGAAGCGTCATCAGACTCTTCAATCAGAATGTGGGAGGCTCTGCGCTCCTCAGAGGCCATTTCAGGTGCCCGGCTCTGGTAAAGCACGGCCACCTGCTCGTCACTGATCTGCACGCTCTCTGCGAGCTCGCTCAGCGACAGGGTGATGTATTCAGCCACCACCGTCTCGGGCACAGTGAATTGCGATACGTTGTCCTGGTAGAAAGCCTCAACCTCTTCGTCAGTGACTGACACATCAGAATTCACACTCTCAGCATCCAATGACACAGTCCGAAAATCACGGGTCTGATACTGGATTCGAAGTAAGTTATCAACCACCGGGGGGGCCACGAGACCGCTTTCAGTAAGACCAGTCCGGATCTGGTTGATCACCAGTTGATTGCGCATGGCTCTGCGGAACTCCGCAACGCCCATACCCATATTCCGGACCACCATGACAAACCGGTCACTGTCGAACTGTCCGCCGACCTGAAACTGGGGCATCTGGGTGATCAGCCGGTCAATGTCGGCATCGGATAACTCAAGGCCCTGGGCGCCGGCGTCCTGAGTCATGATTTGTTCACGGACAAGCGCTTCCAGCACCTCAGCACGGATGCGGTCATCGTCGAGCAGCGCGGGGTCCGGACTGTCCATACCTGAGAGCCGCCGCTGGCGCTCCATCTGAACCACCCTCAGGAATTCCCGCTCGGTAATGTCTTCACCGTTAACGGTAGCCACCTTGGGCTCTCCGGAGAATCCACCGATAATTGCGTCCATTCCCCAAATGGAAAGCGACACTATCAGGAGCCCTATGATGATTTTGGCAATGGTACCCTGGGAATTTTCACGGATATCTTGAAGCATATATCTCGACTCGTTGAACGTAAAAAGGCGCACCCGAATGGAATGCGCCTCGAATTCGTAGGAAGTAACCCCGCCATTGACAGGCTGATTCAGAAACGCTCTGCACCAACAGTAGCACTGTGAGGATTACTTCAGCAGCGCCCGTAAACTGGCACTGCCTTTCGAAAGAGACCGCTACTTAACGGCGTCTTTCAGGGCCTTACCTGCTTTAAAACCAGGCACTTTAGAGGCCGGAATCTTGATTTCTGCGCCAGTTTGCGGGTTACGACCGGTGCGGGCTGCACGCTCTTTAACCGCAAAAGTACCAAAACCAATCAGGGTGACCTGGTCGCCTTTTTTCAGGGCTCCTGTGACGGAGCCAATCATCGCATCAAGTGCGCGACCGGCGTTGGCCTTGGAAAGATCTGCTGACTCTGCAATTGCATCGATAAGTTCGGACTTGTTCACACTAAACCCCTTCGATTTCAGGTTGAAGATGTTATAGGTTGGTTTGTTTTTCTCGGACGTTCCCGACTATCGCATAAGCGGTCAGAAAATTCCATTCTTCGGTTTTCTTATTCCTTTCGGCATTAAAACTGCTTTCGGAATACGTACACTTTGCGCTGAAGCCCTTGGTATTGGCTGCCTCACGACGAAACAGTTATACCAATGGCTTCTCTCGCCTGTCAACAACACAAACCGTCTTTAATGTGTATTTATGCGTTCTGCACCTTCCGCATCGTCATCCCGCGTCTTGCCGGATACCGATGTGGAATCGGCTTTTTCGGTAAGCGGCACGGGTGGATATTCCAGTGCAGCGTCCAGAACCTCATCAATCCACTTGGCGGGAATGATCTCAAGAGATTGCTTTATATTGTCCGGTATCTCCTTGAGATCTCTAACATTTTCGCTCGGGATAATGACTCTCTTGATGCCGCCACGATGGGCTGCAAGAAGCTTTTCCTTCAGACCACCAATGGCCAGCACCTGCCCTCTCAATGTGATCTCACCGGTCATCGCGACATCCGCCCGCACCGGAATTTTCGTCAGAGCAGATACCAGTGCTGTGCACATACCAACACCGGCACTTGGGCCGTCTTTTGGCGTCGCACCTTCCGGAACGTGAATATGCAGATCAAATTTTTCATGAAAATCATCGGAAATACCCAGGCCATGCGCACGACTTCTGACCACCGTCAGAGCTGCCTGAATGGATTCCTGCATCACATCACCTAGTGAGCCGGTTTTAACAACCCGGCCTTTGCCTTTGATCAAGGCACACTCGATGGTCAACAGCTCACCACCCACCTGCGTCCAGGCCAGACCCGTTACCTGGCCAATCTGGTTTTTCTCTTCTGCCAGGCCAAAACTGACTTTACGTACGCCAGAGTAGTCTTCAAGTAACTCCGGTGTGAGCACCAGCGAGGTCTGTTCGCCACTTTCTACGTGCTCCCGCACCACTTTCCGACACAGCTTCGCAATTTCGCGCTCCAGCCCCCTCACACCCGCTTCACGGGTGTAGTAGCGAATAAGGTCACGCAGAGTTTCCTCCGGGACGTCCAGCTCCTTCTTGGCCAGGCCATTCGCCTTTATCTGCTTGGGCAGCAGATACTTCATGGCGATGTTGACCTTCTCGTCTTCGGTATACCCGGGGATGCGGATAATCTCCATCCGATCGAGTAACGCCGAGGGCATATCCATGGAGTTGGAGGTACACACAAACATTACATCCGACAGGTCATAATCGACCTCGAGGTAATGATCGTTGAAGGTATGATTCTGTTCGGGGTCCAGCACCTCAAGCAGCGCAGAGGCCGGATCACCACGATGGTCCATGCCCATCTTGTCGATTTCATCGAACAGGAACAGCGGGTTCTTCACCCCCACCTTGGCGAGCTTCTGAAGCAGCTTGCCGGGCAACGCTCCTATATAGGTCTTGCGATGTCCTCTGATTTCCGCTTCATCACGCACGCCGCCCAGTGCCATACGCGTGTACTTGCGGTTGGTAGCGCGGGCAATGGATAGTCCAAGTGAGGTTTTACCGACCCCCGGGGGACCTACCAGACACAGCACTGGCCCCTTGATCTTCTTGACCCGGCTCTGCACTGCAAGGTACTCAAGAATGCGTTTCTTGACCTCATCCAGACCATAGTGATCTTCGTCGAGGATCGCCCGAGCTTTTTCAATATCATGGCGAACACGGCTTCGCTTCTTCCAGGGCACTGACAGCATCCAGTCAATATACCCTCGCACGACTGTTGCTTCCGCCGACATCGGTGACATCATCTTGAGCTTATTTAGCTCCACTTCCGTTTTCTTGCGAGCCTCCTCAGG
>JBDNIR010000209.1:0-3035 GCA_041688195.1 Marinobacter sp. | reverse complement strand
GTCGAGACACCGGAATGAAACGGTGGATTGGTGATAATAGTTTGATAGCGACCAGTGATTTCATTGAGCCCGTCGGACGGCAGGATACTCCCGGATGCCCCGGCACGGTCATAGGTCAGAGCGGCGCAGGCTACCGCCTGTGCCTGCACATCGACGCCGTCAACGGCAATACCCCAACGCTTGTGCAGCCAGGCGCCGATAACCCCCGCCCCACACGCGAAATCCAGCACCGGCCCCTTGGGCCTGGCGGTACTCAGCGACTCCAACAATAGCGCCGTTCCCTCATCCAGCCGGCCATCGCTGAAAATACCGGGCAAACCGGCAACCGCCAGAGATATGCCCGCAGCATCAACGGTATGCCAGTTAACCCAGGCGGACTCATCAAAGACGGTGCCAACCTGCTCCGGCTTGCCCAGCCAGACCTGGCAATGGCGGGCGCTGTCCACTTTTTTTGATGCCGGCGCTACCTCCTGTAGCTGCTTAACTGCACCGGCAATACCCTCACGCTTTTCGCCGATCAGCAGCATGTGGCCGCCCGGCACAAGCAGTGAGGCGGCCTGCCTTAATCGGAACGTCAATTCGTCACGGGCCTTGGGGAGGAAGACAACCGCGGTATTGCAACTGGCAGCATCAAGTCCGGTCGCGGGCGCTCCGAAGACGCTCTGCCAGCCAGCAACCTGCTGAAGCTGCGCGAAGGCGCCGAAATGATCAGTGATTGCAAGCCCACCCTCAGGCCAGTGACTTAACAGCGTCGCGTCGCGAACACCTATCAGCGCCAAACGACCGGTAACAAATTGGCGGTTACGGAGTAGAGCCTCGTATGCGTTGCTTGATGTCGGCATCCGCGGGCGCTAACCTTTTGCCCGGCCGGTTCGCACTGGCCGCGAGATCAATTCGACGACACTGGCTTCCTGTACCGGCAGACGTTCGGCTTCACTGGTTATACACAGCCCGAAATCACGCAGCAGGCCATCCGCCACGTCGTACACCCAGCCATGAACCGACAGTGTCTGGCCCCTTGCCCAGGCTTCCTGAACGATGGTGTTCTGGCACACATGACCAACCTGCTCAACCACGTTCAACTCGCACAACCGGTCGACCCTGTCACTGTCTGAGGGTAGCGCGTCCAGCACACTGGCATACTTGTCCCGCACATCCTGCACATGACGCAGCCAGTTGCTGATCAAGCCAAAGCCGCTGTTCGTGAGGGCAGCCTTGACGCCGCCACAGCCGTAATGGCCCACCACCATGATGTGTTTGACCTTGAGCACATCCACCGCAAACTGCAGAACCGACAGACAGTTGAAATCGGTGTGTACGACAACGTTGGCGACGTTCCGGTGGACAAACAATTCGCCCGGCAACAGATCAACGATCTGGTTTGCGGGCACCCGGCTATCGGCACAGCCAATCCACAGATATTCGGGAGACTGTTGATTGGACAGACGCTTAAAGAAGTCGGGATCCTGTTGCTTGATCCCCGCAGCCCAATTCTCGTTTTTCTCAAGCAGTTGCTTCAGTACTCGCATAAACAGTTACCTGACGTTAATCGCAGACCAGAAAAGCCGGTCACATTATACCGGCCTGAAAGAAAATCGCCCGCCCGATTGCTGATATCCGGCAGGGCGCAATCACCGCATTAGCACCGATCAGTGCAATGCGGGCTCTGGCAGAATCAACGGATTATGAAACGTACTCTGAGCCAGGTCCAAAAGCTCCCGAAGAGCTACTGAGAACATGGCATATTCCGGCTCGTGAACACCACGAAGTTCCGACAACATGGACTTCCAACGCAAAATCATCGGTTCGTACTGGTCCATCCAGTTATTGACACAGGTATCCATGTCGCTTGAGCTGTCGGCAAGCTTAAGCACCCCGGAGGTCAACGCACGCTGTTGCCAATCAAGGTCTTCCCTGAAACTCTCTCGCGCCAACGCTTGCCAGTGGGAATTAGGTCTAAGTTTTGCAATGGCATTCGCAAACCAGTTGAGTTCCAGCCGCTCGCCCAACGTGTAGTAGAGGTTTGCAACCGTTTTCAGAGGCATACCTGTGAATTCGCGGGCCTCAATGATGCCCAGCGCCGAATACAGGTACGAGGTCCCGGAAACAACCGCCGCTACATCATCAGGAACATTTTTCTCGCGCATGTCGTCGTAGTGTTTCTGCCACTCGGCTTCCGCCTGAGCGCCCAGATAATCCGGAAGATTGGCAGTAATACGGCCAATACTGTCCACGAAACGCTCCATATGGGACTGAACGTTAAGCTCGCTGCGGCGATTACGCAGCAACCAACGCACCGCCCGTCGCATCAGTCTCATCAGATCGTTCATCAACTGCATCTGCAGCTGTGCCGGCACCTTGTAGTCAAGTGCCTCAATCTTGTCCCACCAGACATCAAGCCGGAACACCTCCCGCGCTATAATCCAGGCCAGGGCGATGGCCGGGGATGAGGCCCCAGTAGACTGGGACAGACGCTCGACAAAGGTAATACCCATGTGGTTAACCATGTCATTGGCCACCTGGGTGGCAACGATCTCCCGGCGCAGCTGGTGATCATTCAACTCCGTCGTAAATCTCTTGTTCAGGGCGCCGGGAAATACTTTATGAATTTCACCCGCAAGGTTCGGATCGTCAGGCAAGTCGCTCGCTATCAATACCTGCTTAAGGTCGCCTTTGACGTAGGAGATCAATACCGACAGTTCCGGTCGGGTGAGCCCCTGCTTTTTCAGCTTACGTTCTGCCAGCATTTCCTCATCTGGCAGGAATTCCAGTTGCCGGTTAAGCTTGCCTTCATTTTCAAAGGTGTTCATCAGGCGACGGTACTCCTCGATAAGCGTCGCGGCGTCCACGCTGGCGATACTGATGGCCTGGGTCTGACGGTAATTATTCTTGAGCACCAACGCCGACACGTCGTCGGTCATTGTTTCCAACATGACATTGCGTTGTTTCTCGGTAAGGTCACCGGCGGCAACCACCCGGTTGAGCAGGATTTTCATGTTTACTTCATGGTCAGAGCAATCAACCCCACCTGCGTT
>JBDNIR010000208.1:0-4110 GCA_041688195.1 Marinobacter sp. | reverse complement strand
TAAGTGATGGCAATCAGGCAGGCCAGAACCACCAGCACGAACCGCATCAACCAGGGGAGAAGCTGATCGACCGACAACTTGGCCACGGCGCAAGCGGCGAACAGATTGACGCCGAGTGGCGGAGTGAACATGCCGAGGGCCAGGTTGACGACGACGATCAGCCCGAAATGCACCGGATCAATGCCGTACTGGACTGCAATGGGGGTGAATATGGGCGCCAGCACCAGAATTGCGGCGGAGGTTTCAATGAACATGCCGACGATCAATAGCATCACATTGACGGCCAGCAGAAAGGTAACCTGGCTGTCGAACACTTCGGTCACCCAGCCGGCAACTTCCGTGGGCAAGCCCGAGCGGCTGATAAGGAAGCTGAACAGCGCGGCCGCTGCGATGATTAACATGACCGCAGCCGTGGAAATCACACTGTGACGCAGGATGGGCCACACTTCGGCAAGACTGAGTTCGCGGTAGATGAAGCCACCAACAATGACAGCGTATATGACAGCAACCGCTGATGCCTCAGTCGGTGTGAAGACACCGCCGTAGATACCACCGATGACCACAACTGGCATCAGCATCGCGATCCAGGCCCGCTTTAACGCAACCGGGAAGTCATGGCGGTCCTCATGATCGCGCAAGCCATATCCGCGGACCTTGCAAAACAGGTAGAGGAACAGCAACAGCGCGCCGCCAATCAGAAATCCGGGACCAATGCCTGCGATGAACAATTTGCCGATGGAGGTATCGGTACTGACGCCATACAGGATCAATGGAATGGACGGCGGAATGAGTACGCCCAGTTCAGCCGAGGACGCCTGGATCGAGGCAGCCAACGGACGTGGGTAGCCGTGCTTCACCATCGCCGGGATCAGGATAGAACCGATCGCGAACGTGGTCGCAACACTCGAACCTGAGACGGCGGCAAACATCATGCAGGTCAGCACACAAGTCATCGCCAGACCACCCTGAATACCACCCACCATGGCCTTGGCAAGATCGACAAGACGCCGGGAAATGCCGCCCGCAGCCATCAGGTTGCCAGCCAGGATAAAAAATGGAATCGCCATCAGTGGAAAGTTGTCAATGCCCACAAACATCTGTTGCGGCACCAGCAGCAAAGGCAGAGGCGTGAAGAATTCAATTCCTATAATAGAGGCCAGCACGATCGACACCGCGATTGGCACTCCGAGGCTGAACAGGATAATCAGCGCGAGTCCGATTGCGGTATTCATCGATTTACGCCCCCGTCCAGAGCAGATGGTGCAGAGCTGGCGGTTCGTTCGACCATCGGCTGGGTGGTCTCGTGGTCATCAATCTCGCCGTCGACAGGGCCGACAGCTTCAAGACCGGTGATCTGCGCCAGCAGCCTTGCCAACACCGCGATCAGAGCAAAAGCAGCGCCGGTCGGCATGGCGGCATAGGCCCATGCAATGGAGACACCGAGACCTGACAGCATTTGGCTGCGGACTCGCCAGGTCATGGCCGTGCCATAGTGGATCAGCACCAGCAATACGATGGTGCAGCACAGTACAACCAGTATCTCGAGCCAGACCAGTTTTCGTGCCGGCAACAGTTTATAGATAACTTCTACGGACATCATGAAGCCACCACGAAAGCCCGCGGCGGCACCAAGGAAAACGCACCAGATCATTGCCGAGCGCGAGATCACTTCTGACCAGGTTGACGGGGCGTCGAGGAAGAATCGGGTGATGACCTGATAAAACCCCAGTGACACCGAGATAATCAGCATGACCACGGCGCCCAGCAGCGCTATACGGGTGGTCCATCGCTCGAAACGCAGGAAATGATTAACCATGACGATCACCGTTGAATCTAGCAGGCCCGATACCTCAGGTATCGGGCCTGAGTGACAACAGACTTAGCAACCGCTGTCACGGATGAGGTCAAGCATTTCGCTGCCGTACTGATCGGTGTAGATCTTGTAGGCTGGTTTGACGGCTTCCTGGAACGGTGCTTTGTTGATGTCGGTTTCCACCGTCATGCCTTTTTCGCGCAGTAGCTCCACGCCCTCACGCTCGAGACGCGATACCTCTTCACGCGTTGCAGCGGCAGATGCTGCAGCTGCTTTAAAGAACCAGCCGCGTTGTTCGTCGTTCAGGCTATCGAGCAACACCGGAGATCCGAGTACAATCGCAGGTGAATAGACGTGACCGGTCAGGGACAGGTGGTCCTGTACTTCCCAGAATTTGGTGGCCACGATCACCGTGATGGGGTTTTCCTGTCCGTCCACGGTGCCTTGCTGCAGTGCTGTAAACACTTCGGGGAAGGCCATTGGTGTGGGGTGTACGCCCATCTGTTCGAAGGCTTCCATGTGCACCTTGTTCTCCATGGTGCGCACCTTCAGGCCTTTGGCATCGGCTGGCGTCTTGATGGCCCGTTTGCTGTTGGTCATGTGGCGGAAGCCATTTTCCGACCAGGCCAAACCAACCAGGTTATGATCTCCCATCTTGTCGAGAAGCTGCTGCCCGATGTCGCCATCGAGCACGCAGCGGGCCTGCTCGTAATCCTTGAACAGGAAGGGCAGGTCCAGCACATAACTTTCAGGCACAAAATTCCCCAGCGGACCTGTTGACGTGATCACCACATCGACCGAGCCGATTTGCAGCCCTTCGATCATGGCGCGCTCGCCGCCGAGCGCGCCGGAGGGATGCTCGGCCACCGTGAACTCGCCGTCGCTGAGGCGTTCAAGCGTTGCCTTAAAGGCATCAGCGCCGACCGAGTAGTGTGAACTGTCAGACAGCGTATGCCCCAGATTGACTGTTTGTGCAGCCTGGGTGTTTGCAGTGAAAATGGCTAAAGCAGCGGTTACGCCAGCCATGGTCAGTGCGAGCGTACGACGTGCGAATATTGTTTTCATTGTTGTTCCCTCGATTTGCTGTAACACACTTGTGGACCCCCGCGACGTTCTGTCAAAGGGGCTTGGCACGGTCGTCGAGGAAAGCCTCGACGATTTCCTGGAAATTGCTATCGCTTTTAAAGCCCAGCTGCTGCGCACGCCGGGTTTTAAACCTTGAAGGCCAGCTGGTGACGATCGCTTCGATTTTCGGATCCCGTTCGTGATGAACTCGGGCCAGCGCCTCCTCACCTCCCAGCGTTCGGAGGTTGTCCAGTATGTCGGCAACGCTGACCGTGATGCCGGGCAGCATCAGGCTGCGCCATGGGCCAAAGGCGTGCGCAGAAACCTCCGCGCCGTGTAACAGGGCCTCGATGACTTTGCCGGGTGACATGACGAACAGCTCCAGATCGACAGGCACCGGACAAATGGCATCCTCGCCGTTGAGCGGCTCCCGCAGGATGCTGGAGGCAAAGCTTGAGGCGGCGGCATTGGGCCGGCCGGGTCGAATGACGATGGTCGGCAGTCGCAGCACCCGGCCATCAACCAGTCCGCGTCGGCTGTAATCGCTGATTAAAAGCTCGCTCATGGCCTTTTGAGTGCCATAGGAGCTCTGTGGCGTGACGGCGGTCAGATCGTCGAGTTCGGTGGGCAGTTCACCGCCGTAGGTGGCTACCGAACTGGCCATGACCAGGCGGGTATCCGAAAGCCCTCTGGAGCGGCAGCCTTCCAGCAGCGCACGGGTCGCATCAAAATTGACGGACATGCCGAGGTCGAGATCGGCCTCGGCTGCCGAGCTGACGACGGCGGCAAGATGGAATATCACATCGGGTCGTGCATCCAGGGCAGCGTCCAGCGCACCGGCTGCTGTAATGTCTGCGGCGTAGGCGGTGGCCTTGCAGGGTATGCCGGAGGGGGTCTCAGGCGCCACCTGATCGATCAGGGTGAGGTGCGAGAGTGGCTGGTCATTCAGAGCGCCGCGTTCACCAAGAGCCTGGGTCAGACGTTGGCCCAGGAAGCCGGCGGCACCGGTGATCAGGACGTGCATGGTATCTTCCTTATTGTTATGTGTTCGACGCCGCGAAATCCGGCCTTAGCGGCTGCTGGGAACCGGTCGAGAAAATCATGCTCGGTAAACAGCATGCTCAGATTGGCGGCCAGGCGAATCATCGCAAATCCTTCATTGCATCATTCATGTGGGTCACTCGCGCGGAAAACGCGCCTCCAGTTCTGCGACTTGCTCGTCGTTCAGGCAG
>JBDNIR010000207.1:0-10795 GCA_041688195.1 Marinobacter sp. | reverse complement strand
GGTTCAGTTGGGTCTGGGGGAGCAGTTCTGCCTGGTTGATCCATCTGTAGCCGAACAGTCTGATGAGTTCCGTCGGGTTCTGGCCGACCCGGAGCGCCCCAAGTTGCTCTATGCAATGAGCGAAGATCTTGAACTGTTCCGCCACTGGCTGGGGCTGAACCTGGTTGGCGTGTTGGACCTTCAGATTGGCGCCTCCCTGGCCGGGGCAGGGTTCTCGGTAGGGTATGCGCGGCTGGTAGAACGGTTGTTCGGCCACACTCTCGATAAATCTGCGACCCGCTCAGATTGGCTGGCACGGCCGTTGTCGCCAGAGCAGGAACGTTACGCTCTGGACGATGTGCGGTATCTGAAACCGCTGTATGAATGGGTCCTTAAGGGCCTGGAGTCGAAAGGCTTAACCTCCGCCCTGGCTGAAGAATCCGCCCGCTTTGCCGATGACCTTAACAACCAGGCGGAGCCAGACCAGTATTACCTGAAGGTGCGGGGTGGCTGGCATCTCAATCAAAAACAGCAACAGCTGTTGCAGACGCTGGTTCGCTGGCGGGAGATTGAATGCCGGGAACGGGACAGGCCCCGGGGCCGGGTACTGGCGGATAATATCCTGATCGCCATCGCCGAATTCGCACCGGCCAATACGGGCAAGCTGGCGTCGTTGCCGGATATGCCGCTGGTGGTGGTTCGACGTTACGGTGAGACGTTATTGGAAATAGTGGAACAGGCAACGACACAGCTGGACGCGGCCTTTGTTATGATTACGCCGCCTTTAACACGAGACGAGCAGGGCACTTATAAACAGATCAAGCGGGTGTTTGCGGAAATTGCCGAGCAGCGGGATGTGCCAGTGGAATTGCTGGC
This sequence comes from Marinobacter sp., assembly GCA_041688195.1. Lineage (GTDB taxonomy): Bacteria > Pseudomonadota > Gammaproteobacteria > Pseudomonadales > Oleiphilaceae > Marinobacter. The sequence goes on along the minus strand of JBDNIR010000207.1, from coordinate 9,940 downwards.
ACCACGACGCAGGCTGGAAGCCTTGTTGCGGGAAGGTATGAACAATCCGGAACAAACGTCCGGCACACTCTTCGAAGGATGGCGTGGGACTATGACCGTGCCAGCCAAAGAACAGATCAGGGTAATACTGACTGATGAATGAGCGACAATTTGTTTCCGTGTTCCGGAGCAGCAAAAGCACGGACACCTACCTCTATGTAAAGCGGGGGAAAACCTGGGATGAGCTGCCAGAGCCCCTCAGAAGTGTTTTCGGTCGTCCGGTGCATACCATGGACCTGCTGTTGACGGCTGAACGGAAACTGTCCCGGGCGACCGGTGATGAGGTGTTGGGCTCTATCAAGGATCAGGGTTTTTTCCTCCAGATGCCGGAAAAGCTGGACAGTTATCTGGTTGAATTCAAGGAAAAGGTTGGGAAGCGCACAACGTGATCGCTGCCATCCCGTTTTGGCAGCGTAAACGCCTGGACGAGATGACACCGGCTGAGTGGGAGTCACTGTGCGATGGCTGTGGCAAATGTTGTCTGGCCAAGCTGGAGGACGAAGACAGCGGTGATGTCTATTACACCGATCTGGTATGCCGCTACATGGATCTCAAAACCTGCGGATGCACCGTCTATGAAAACCGGCTGCAAAAAGTCCCCGCCTGCACCGTGCTGACACCGGATACCATAAACGACTACCATTGGCTGCCATACACCTGCGCCTACCGTACTCTGGCCGAAGATCGCCCGCTGGCGGAATGGCATCCGCTACGCTCAGGCGACCCGGAAACCGTCCATCAGGCCAGCGTATCCGTCCGCCACAGGGTTATCTCCGAAGGCGAGGTGCCGGAAGACGAATGGGAAGAACACATTATACATTGGATTTTATAAGCGCAGGCTCACGTTTTTGTAGAAGCGACTGTAGGAGCGACTTCAGTCGCGAATAGGTGCAAGGCCGTCAACACTGATCGCGGTTAAAACCGCTCCTACGGGGGCCGTAAATATATAAAGGAAGAATGTTATGAATGCAGAAGCCGAGCTGGCCTACGGAATTTTCTGGGCCCTTTATGCGGTCGCCTTTGTGGTTTTTTTCTACATGGTCTCCCGGCTTTTCCGCCTGTTGCCTCTTTACGGCTTGCGTACGTTGCTTCAGGCCGCGCTGGTTGTTATTTTCCTGACACCGGTCGCATCGTCGGAAGCAATCAACTGGTGGATACCGGCCTGGTTGCACGCCGGTTACGAAGGCATTCTTGGTAACGCTGATGAAGCGGCCCGCGCGTTCTTCAATCTCGGTTTGGCTTCGCTCGTCATGCTTCTGGTCTGGATACTGGATCTCGTGCGCTATCGGCTGGTGCGTAAGTAATATAATGGGCCGGCCTGAAAGGTGCCGGGACTTAATTCCATACAATAATAACGAAAGGCCGGGCTGCGGATGATACGTCTTATTAAAGGGGTTTGGGTATACCTGCTGTTGTCATTTGCAGCTTCGGGTATGCTGGCGCAATCCGCAAACGATGTGCCCGGTTTGCCGGCTCCGGCCGACGTTCGTGTCATCGTAGATATTTCCGGGAGCATGAAAATCAATGACCCCGAAAACCTCCGGCAACCCGCTGTTCGGCTCATCGCCCGCCTGCTTCCCGAGGGCACCAGCGCGGGTATCTGGACGTTCGGGCAATACGTCAACATGCTGGTGCCGTTTGCCGTGGTGGACGACGCCTGGCGTCAGCGTGCCCTGGAACGCTCCAGCCAGATTAACTCGGTAGCCCTTCGTACCAACCTGGGGGAAGCGCTCGAAGTTGCCGGCGAAAGTTACCTCAGTGGCGGTGATCTCTCGAACACCCAGTTCATTCTCCTCACCGACGGCAAGGTTGATATTGGCCCGGACGACAATATCAACGAAACCGAACGGCAACGGATACTCGGCGAACTGCTGGAGCGTATAACAGCAGCGGGCGCCCGGATTCATACCGTTGCACTCTCTGAAGAAGCCGATCTTGACCTGCTGACCGCACTCGCCAGCCGCACTGGCGGCAGTCGCTCAATTGCAGCCGATGCCAGCGAGCTGAGCCGCGTGTTTGTGACCGCACTCAATACCGCAGTCCCTCAGGCACAGCTGCCCATCCGGGATAGCGGCTTCCAGGTCGACAGCGGAGTGAAGGAATTCACCGCGTTGATCTTCAGCACAAGTCAGCAGGGTGGGGCCGAATCGTCCGGTGCTCTCACGCTTGTGACCCCAAGCGGGACGAAGGTAACCAAAGCCTTGCACCCTGATAACCTGCGCTGGGTCAGCGAGACCGGTTACGATCTGATCACCGTGGATCAACCCCGGCCCGGAGCCTGGGGGCTTGAAGGCGCTCTGGGTGATGGCAGTCGGGTTACTGTTGTTAGTGACCTGCGGATGGTGGTCGGTGATCTTCCTGCCCGTTTCTATCGCGGCCAGACCGTGAATATCAATGCGGCGTTTTATGAGGAGCAGTCGCAAATTACAAATCCGGATTTTCTGGGCGTTATGGAAGTCAGCCTGATGCTGACCACCGAGGATGACCGTAGTGGCCGGAAAGTGTTATCCGGGAAAAGCCCGCCCGAAGACGGCGTCTACCGTGATGTTATCCAGCGCCTCGAACAGCCAGGTAACTATCAGATTGACCTGATTGCCGATGGCCAGACGTTCAGCCGTAAATTCAGCAGTGTCATTGCTTTGCGACCACCGGTGCAGATAGTCGTAAGCGCCCGTGGCGCGCCGGAGAAGTCCGAATACAGTGTCACGGTGACGCCGGAACATCCGGATCTGGATATTGAAGGGTCCAGTGTCGCAATGACTGTTACGGCTCCGGACGGCGAGGTGAGGACATCGCAATTGTCATATTCGCAACAGCGTCGGCACTGGCAAGGGGCCGTCACACCGGAGCAAGGCGATGGGGTTTATACCCTTGCGTTGGAGTTTACCGGTTCGACACTTGAGGGCCTCGATGTAAATTACACACCAGAGTCGTTTCAGGCTCGCTTCCCCCGCGAAACCGGCGCCCAGAACGTAAGGGTGCCGCTGGCCCCGGCACCTCAGGCTTCGCAACCGGCAGAGCCAAAGCAATCCGAACCTGAGCCTGCAGAAACCCGGGAGCCGGAAGCCCCGCAAGACTCTGCGAGGTCTGTTGAGGATGAGGCGATAGCGTCAGCAAGCTACGCCGATGTCGCTATACCCGAAGGTGGCCCGATCGATATCAGCCAGCTCGAAACGCCTTTGGAAGCTGAGGAAGTGGTTGCTGATCAGAACGCTGACGAGGGCATTTCACCGTTATGGCTTGCTGGTGCAGGCGGTGCAGTTGTTCTTGCAGTCATTGCGGGCGGCCTGTTCTGGTGGCGCAAGCGACGGTCCAGAGAAGAAGGCGCACCCGTGTTAAATGAGGCCGAGGTGGCAGAGGAGGAGCCAATACCTCAATTGGAGCCGGAACCGGAAGTGAAGGAAGACATCCCCGCTGAGCCGGAGGACGATTTTGGTCTGGAAGATTTTGACCTGTCTGACATTGATGCGCTGCCGGATATAGAGGAACAGACGCCACCGGAGGACGGTCAAAAAGAGGAGCCGGACAAGAAGCCAGCCTCGTAAAAGTGTAGCCTGCTGCGGTTTTACCCGACCGGGGAAGGCTTTATACTTACCCTAATCGTTTTGAATCCAGACTCACTGAACAGGATCACTTGCATGAAATTTACCGGTACCGAGAACTATGTCGCCACTGAAGACCTTCAGATTGCGGTCAATGCGGCCATCGCGCTACAACGTCCACTGCTGATCAAGGGCGAGCCGGGCACCGGTAAGACATTGCTGGCAGAAGAAATGGCGTCCTCCCTGGGGATGAGGTTGATCCCCTGGCACATTAAATCCACTACCAAAGCGCAGCAGGGTCTTTACGAGTATGACGCGGTATCTCGTCTGCGGGACTCCCAGCTGGGTGACGAAAAGGTCAAGGACATCGGCAACTATATTGTCCAGGGTAAGCTCTGGGAAGCCTTTGATTCTGATGAGCGGGTGGTGCTGCTGATTGACGAAGTCGACAAGGCCGATATTGAGTTTCCGAACGATTTGCTGCTTGAACTCGACCGTATGGAGTTCTTTGTTTACGAGACTAAAAAACTGGTCAAAGCCAAGCATCGTCCGGTCATTGTTATTACCAGTAACAATGAGAAAGAACTGCCGGATGCCTTCCTGCGCCGGTGTTTCTTCCACTACATCAGCTTCCCGGATCACGACACCATGCAGAGCATCGTGGACGTACACTTCCCGAACCTGCAGCAGGAAATCGTCCGGGATGCGTTGGAAGTGTTTTTCGATGTCCGCAAGGTGCCGGGGCTCAAGAAGAAGCCGTCCACCTCAGAACTGATTGACTGGCTGAAGCTGTTGATGGCCGATGAGCTCTCCGCCAAGCTCCTGCAGGAGCGTGATTCCAGCTCGGCGCTGCCACCACTGTATGGCGCATTGGTGAAAAATGAGCAGGATGTTCATCTGTTGCAGAAGCTTGCGTTTATGGCCCGTCGCCGTAGCTAGTGTCTCGCCCTCATTCACCCTGTTGGCAGGGGGTAGCTTATGCTGATTGATTTTTTTATGAAGGTTCGCCGGGCGAAAGTTCCGGCCAGCCTTCGCGAGTTTCTGGATTTGCTGGAAGCGCTCAAGAGCCGTGTTGTCTTTGCCAATGTGGAAGAATTCTATTACCTGGCGAGGCTGTGCCTGGTGAAAGATGAGCGTCATTACGACAAATTCGACCGCGCATTCGAGGCTTATTTCAAGGGCATCGAAAACCTCGACGATCTGATGCAGGCGCTGATTCCTGAGGACTGGCTGCGCGCCGAGTTCGAAAAGCAGCTCTCCGATGAAGAGAAAGCTAAAATTGACTCTTTGGGCGGGCTTGAGGAACTGATTGAAGCCTTCAAAAAACGCATGGAAGAGCAGAAAGAGCGGCACGAAGGCGGCAACAAGTGGATCGGGACCGGCGGTACCTCACCGTTTGGCGCCAACGGTTACAACCCGGAAGGTTTCCGCATTGGCCAGAAGAACGGTCGCCACGGGCGCGCCGTCAAAGTCTGGGAAAAGCGCGATTTCCGCGACCTGGACGACAGCATCACCCTGGGTATCCGTAACATCAAGGTCGCTATGCGCAGGCTGCGTAAATTCGCCCGACAGGGTGCTGCTGACCAGCTCGATCTTGACGACACCATCAGCTCCACAGCCCGGAATGCAGGCTATCTGGATCTGAAAATGGTTCCGGAGCGGCATAACGCCGTCAAGGTTCTGATTTTCTTCGACGTCGGTGGTTCGATGGACCCGCATGTTCGGGTCTGCGAGGAGCTGTTCTCGGCGGCTCGGGTAGAGTTCAAGCACATGGAGTACTTCTACTTCCATAACTTCATTTATGAAAGTGTCTGGAAAGACAACATCCGGCGCATGAACGAAACCACGAGTACCTGGGATATTCTGCACAAGTACAGCTCGGACTATAAAGTTATTTTTGTCGGCGATGCCACCATGGCGCCCTACGAGATCGCCCAGCCTGGCGGCTCGATCGAGCACTGGAATGAAGAAGCCGGAGCCACCTGGTTTCAGCGGATGAGCGACCATTTCCGCAAAGTGGTGTGGTTGAATCCGTTGCCGGAGCAGTACTGGGGTGGCGGTGGTTCACTGGGAATGACCCGGCAACTGGTCAATAACCACATGTACCCGCTGACGATAGAAGGCCTGGAATCTGCCATGAAGCAGCTCAGCAAATAGAGCCGGGCACCAACGGGTAGGCAAAAAAAGCCGATGCAGTTGAGGTGCATCGGCAAAGCTCGGCATATCAAACGGCCACCACCACAGGGTATAAAGAGTGATGCCGTCGATTTAGCTTAGCAATAATTAAGCTATCTATATTAACGCATTGAATTAAAAGTATTATTTTTAGCCCCCACTCTCATTTTTTCGCAATGCCCTTGCGGCCACTGGCTTATTTGTAAAGCTTTTCGACAAATCACTTTGTCATTTGGTGATCTGGTGATCAATATCGCAACTTGCTTAGGATCTCGGAAATGACGCTTGTGCTACTAAAGTTTAATATTGACGCCTGCAGACGCTACCTCATTGGCTTTAAAACTGATATTCTCACGACTCTTTTTTACAGCTGAGACTTTCGTCTGGTTGTTTTTAAACCAATTTTCCTATAGGTACGATTCGTGAAAGATTGACGATGTGACGGTAGGGAAATGTCAGTCACTAATAACAGAAGTCAGGCCAGCGCTGCCAAAACGGCATCAGGATCTGACCAAAACCTGTCAGATACTATAAGCATAAGCGACAAACAGGAGATGGTGTGATGGATTTAGCGCAGTTCTATCAGGATAAATATCCACCTGGAGTGCCCAGCGAAGTCGACCTTAACAAATATCAGAGCATGGTGGATGTTTTTGATCAGGCGGTTAAGAAATACGCCGATCGTCCTGCCTTCAGTGCCGTGGGTGTTACGCTGACTTACCGTGATCTTGACACTCAGAGTCGCAACTTTGCCGCTTGGCTCCAAAACAAAACCAGTCTGAAACCCGGTGACAGGATCGCTGTTCAGATGCCCAACCTGACCCAATATCCAGTTGTGGTGTTTGGCGCGATGCGCGCCGGGCTGATCGTGGTGAACACCAACCCGCTCTATACCACTCGCGAGATGGAACACCAGTTCAACGATTCAGGTGCCAAAGCGCTTGTGGTCCTTGCGAACATGGTCCATAACGCTGAGAAGGTATTGCCGCAAACCAGCATTGAGCATGTGATCGTTACTGAAATCGCTGATATGCATCCGCCACTCAAACGCACGCTGATGAACGCGGTTATCAAGCACGTGAAAAAGATGGTGCCAGCTTTCAGTCTGCCCCAAGCCCATAAGTTGCCTGCTGTACTGGCTGCTGGCGCTCGTGAGAAGTTTACGGCGGTTGCCTGCAAGCAGGACGATATCGCCGTGTTGCAATACACCGGTGGCACAACCGGTGTTGCCAAGGGTGCGATGCTGACACACGGCAACCTGGTGGCCAATCTGCTACAAACACGCCCGATGATGGAGGGTATCATTACAGAAGGTAAGGAGGTGATCATTGCTCCACTGCCGCTGTATCACATTTACTCCTTCACCCTGAACTGCGGCATTATGCTGGAGGCTGGCGCCCACAACGTGCTGATTCCCAACCCGAGGGACATCCCGGGGTTCGTCAAGGAGCTCAAGAACCACAAATTCAGCGGTTTCCTTGGCCTCAACACCCTGTTTGTGGCGCTTTGCAATAACGAAGAATTCAAGGCTCTGGACTTCAGTGCGCTGAAACTGACTTCGTCGGGCGGCATGGCGCTGACCAGCGACACGGCGAAGCTCTGGACCCGGGTGACCGGCTGTGAAATCAGCGAGGGCTACGGCATGACCGAGACCTCGCCGGTGGTCACCTTCAACCCCCACAGTGCGATCCAGCTTGGCACCATTGGTTTGCCGGTTTGCAATACCCAGATCAAAACTATTGATGACGACGGCAATGAGACACCTTTGGGTGAGCCGGGCGAACTTTGCGTCAAAGGCCCGCAGGTCATGCGTGGCTACTGGCAGCGCCCGGAAGAGACCCAGAAATCCTTTACCGAAGACGGGTACCTTCAGACCGGCGACATCGCCTTGATCCAGGAAGACGGTTACATTCGCATTGTTGACCGGAAGAAGGACATGATTATCGTGTCCGGCTTTAACGTCTACCCGAACGAGGTCGAGGATGTTGTGACTGGTCATCCCAAGGTGATTGAGTGCGCAGCGGTAGGCATTGCCGACGACAAGAGCGGTGAATCCGTGAAAGTATTCGTGGTGTCCTCGTCCCCGGACCTGACCGAAGGTGAGCTCAAGGAGTTCTGCCGTGAGCGCCTGACGGCGTACAAGGTGCCCAAGAAGTTTGAGTTCCGTGATGATCTGCCCAAGACCAACGTGGGTAAGGTTCTGCGCCGTGAACTTCGCGATGGAGACACGAAAAAGAGTTAGTCGAAGCCCGAGAACAGAACCCTGCTCAGGCAGGGTTTTTTGTTGTGTTGATTCACCGGTAATAATCAGGGCATTGGTTTTCATGGGTCACAAGGCAACAGATGACGAACAGGTCAACGGAGGGGTATTGGTGGCAGACGCTGCCAGAAAGGCTGTCATGGACCAGTTAGAGCAATGCAACCAGTGGGAAGCTGCCCGCATTCGCAAGCTTGTTGCCCGGGAAAAAGGCTCCCTGACGCCTGATGACCTGGAAAAAATCAATCAGTGGCTCGACCGGGGCCTGGCCCGTGTGCAGCAACGTCAGGCAGGCCACAAGACAGCGAGTTATCCACCGGGGCTGCCGGTATCCGAGCGTATTGACGATATCCGGGCGGCGCTGGAACAGCACCAGGTCATTATCGTGGCGGGTGAAACCGGGTCAGGCAAAACCACTCAGATCCCCAAGCTGTGTCTTAACGCCGGGCGTGGCACCCGGGGCCTGATCGGTCATACGCAGCCCCGCCGTATAGCCGCTCGCAGCGTAGCGGCGCGGCTATCTGAAGAGCTCGGAGAAAGCCCGGGGGAGCGGGTCGGTTTTCAGATCCGCTTTAGCGACACCACTTCCGAGCAGTCCCAGATCAAGGTCATGACGGATGGCATCCTGCTGGCAGAGGTTCAGCATGACCGGTTTCTTGACCGGTACGACACCCTGATTATTGATGAGGCTCATGAGCGGAGTCTCAACATTGACTTCCTGCTGGGCTATCTGCGTCAGTTGTTGCCCAAACGCCCTGACCTCAAGATTATCATCACCTCGGCTACTATTGAGGTGGAGCGCTTCAGTCAGTTTTTCAACGACGCTCCGGTGATTGAAGTGTCCGGTCGTACCTATCCGGTTGACGTCTGTTATCGGCCACTGGCGGGTGATGACGAGGACAAGGATCAAGGCTGGACCGAAGGTGTGCTGTCCGCGTTGGAGGAGATCGAGCAGCATGAGCGCAGCCATCGTCAGCCTCCCGGTGACGTGCTGGTGTTCCTGCCCGGTGAGCGGGAAATCCGCGCCATGAGCCGTAACCTGCGCCATGCGGAGCTGCGTCATACCGAGGTTATTCCGCTTTATTCACGGCTGAGCAATAAAGAGCAGAATCGGGTTTTTCAGTCCCACAGTGGCCGTCGTTTGGTGTTGTCCACCAACGTAGCTGAAACATCATTGACCGTGCCGGGCATCCGCTATGTGGTTGATACCGGGGTTGCCCGCATAAGCCGGTACAGTGTGCGTTCCAAAATCCAGCGTTTGCCGATCGAGCCTATTTCCCAGGCCAGTGCCAATCAGCGTTCGGGACGGTGCGGCCGGGTAGCCCCTGGTATCTGTTTTCGGCTATACAATGAAACCGATTTTCTCAACCGTCCGGAGTACACAGACCCGGAAGTCCTGCGCACCAATCTGGCGTCGGTCATCCTTCAAATGGCGAGTTCCGGGCTTGGAGAAATCCACCGGTTCCCGTTTCTGGACGCCCCGGATAAACGCCAGATCAATGATGGCTACAAGCTGTTGGAAGAACTGGGTGCGGTGGATGACAAGCGCAGGCTTACCAGCCTCGGGCGGACCATGGCAAGACTGCCTCTGGACCCGAGACTGGCCCGAATGCTGGTGACCAGCGCCGAACTGGGCAGTCTCGCAGAAACCCTGGTCATTATTGCCGGGCTCAGTATTCAGGATCCCCGAGAGCGCCCCCAGGACAAACAGCAGGCTGCCGATCAGGCCCATGCGCCGTTCCACGATCCCGATTCCGATTTTGCGAGCTTCCTGAACGTCTGGAATTTCTATGAAGAGCAACGCCAGACGCTGTCACAGAATCAGTTAAAGAAAATATGCCAGAAACATTTCCTGTCCTGGATGCGGATGCGTGAGTGGCGGGATATTCATCGTCAGTTGGCTTTGATCTGCCGGGAACAGAAACTC
>JBDNIR010000206.1:0-3064 GCA_041688195.1 Marinobacter sp. | reverse complement strand
TGCTCATACAGGCGCCCGCCGGGGGCCACGAGGTCATTGATCGACTGGTAACCTCCGAGTGCAGTCTGGATTGCGAGTTGAGCCGGAACGTTGGCACACAACCGCATGGAGGCGAGCATATCGATACCTTCAATCAGGTCCCAGGCTTTGTGCTTGGCGCCACTGATAATCATCCAGCCCGAGCGGTAGCCCGCTGCACGGTAGTTCTTGGACAGGCCGTTATAAGTAAAAAATAGCACGTCGTCGGCCAGTGAAGCGGTCGAGACGTGTTCTACGCCGTCGTAGAGAATCTTGTCATAGATTTCATCTGACAGGACAATCAGGTTGTGCTGACGAGCGAGTTCAATGATCTGCTCCAGCAGTTCCGTGGCATAGACCGCCCCGGTCGGATTGTTGGGGTTGATCAGTACAATGGCCCGGGTGCGGGATGTCAGTTTGCTCTTGATGTCGTCAATATCCGGGTACCAGTCTTGCTTCTCATCGCAGCGATAATGCACCGGCTTGCCGCTTGAGAGCGTTACTGCTGCGGTCCATAAGGGGTAATCCGGTGCCGGTATAAGAACCTCGTCACCGGTATTCAGCAGCGCCTGCATGGATAGCACGATCATTTCGCTGACACCGTTGCCGAGGTAGATGTCGTCGATATCCACTTTGTCGATACCCCGCTGCTGGCAATAGTGCATGACAGCTTTACGGGCAGAGAACAAACCCTTGGATTCCACATAACCCTGAGCGGACGGCATGTTATAGATTACGTCCTGCTGGATTTCCTCAGGCACATCCAGTTCAAATGCGGCCGGGTTACCAATGTTGAGCTTGAGAACCCGATGACCTTCTTCCTCCAGGCGACGCGCCTCACGCAGAACCACGCCACGTATTTCGTAACACACGTTATCGAGCTTGGCGGACTTCTTGTAGTTCTGCATAAACGGACACTTCCTGAGTCTGAGGGCTAAACCCCTATTCTAGCGGAGCACGAGGCGCCGGTAACAGGTCAATGGTGATGAATTGTGATGAAAAATGGCACGAATTCCATGGATTTACCAGTCACAGAAGGCTGATTTGTCCGGGTAGCGTGCAAAATCATTGTTTGAATAAATTGTGCACAATATAATTTTGCAAAAGCAAAGGAGAAAAGCATGGCAACCACTCTTTACGACTTCGACGTCCGGGACATCAGTGGGCATAAACATTCACTGGCTGACTATAAGGGGCAGGTTCTGCTGATCGTTAACACCGCCAGCAAGTGTGGTTTTACGCCCCAGTTTGAAGGTTTGCAGTCGCTTTATTCCGACCTTAAGAACAACGGCTTCAACGTACTGGGGTTTCCCTGCAACCAGTTCCTGAATCAGGATCCTGCAGAGAACGATGCGATCAGTCAGTTCTGCAGTCTGAACTATGGCGTCAACTTTACGATGTTTGCGAAGATCGAAGTGAACGGTCCAAACGCGCATCCGCTCTATGCGTTTCTCAAGTCCGAAGCGAAGGGCCTGCTCGGCTCTGAGAAGATCAAATGGAACTTCACTAAATTTCTGATTAACAGGGAAGGGCAGGTAGTGCAACGATACCCTCCCACCGCCAAGCCTGAATCAATCCGGGGCGACATCGAGAAGTTGCTTTGAATTATGACTGATGTTGATGTGCTGGCGCTGGATAATCAGGTCTATCTATTGCAACAGCTTGAGGCCAGTCAAGCCTCTACGCATCCTGAGACCGTACCCAGCGCTCGATAATTCTTTTCAACCCCTGCTTGTCATAGGGCTTGGTGATGTAATCGCTCATCCCTGCCGCAAGGCAATCGTCTTTATCACCCTGCATAACGTTGGCCGTAACGGCGATGATGGGAAGGTTCTGCCAGTCAGGGTTCTGGCGGATTCGGCGGGTGGCTTCATACCCATCCATGACGGGCATCTGGCAGTCCATCAGAACCATATCGTAATGGCCGTTGGTCAGCGCTGCGATCGCGCGCTCGCCATTCTCGGCGAGGTCCACGCTGTAGCCAAGTTTTTTAAGAATGCCGCTTGCAACAATCTGGTTAACCCGGTTGTCTTCAACCAGCAACAGGTGCTGAGCGGGGCTTTCTTCTTCAATCGCAGGGAGCGTGGTCGGAGGTGTCGATTTGATGCCGCCGGAAGCACGATAAAGACTCCGATGGAGCTCCAGTCGCCGCAGCGGCAGCACGAGGACCTGCCAGCTCTGACGAGCCGGCTGCTGGCTACGTTGCTCAAACACAATAACCTGACTGGACCCCCATTGGTCCGCGATTTCAAAAGCCTTTTGCCCGGCAAGATCTATAATCAGCACAGCTTGATGGTCCGGGTGCAGGTCGGTAGCCGTAATGTCATCGATATTCCGCAGCGGCAGATTCCAGGTTTGTAATTGTCGCTCGAGCGGAATTCGGTGGGGACTATCGTAGGGTACAGCCAGATAAACGCCGTGAGTTTTCAGCGTATCGGGGATTTCAAACACGGGTGTTTCTGACGGATGCACCGGCAAGGGCAGCAAAACGGTGAAATGCGTGCCCCGTTGCTCTTCTGACTCCACCATGATCTGACCGTGCATGCGTTCAACCAGCTGCCGGCATAAGGTCAGGCCCAGCCCGGTTCCACCATAGCGGCGCGTGGTATCAGACCCGGCCTGGGAGAAGGGAGTGAAAATGCGCCGAAGTCCATCATCGGACATGCCGATGCCTGTATCAATGATGTCGAGCCGTACATTGCCGCCGGTCTGTGTGACACGCATCCTGACTTCGCCCGCATCGGTAAATTTGATGGCATTGCCCAGCAGGTTGTTGATGATTTGCCGGGTGCGGGTGGGGTCGCCAAAGAAGCGTTCAGGCAGGCTGGGTTCTATATCAGCTACCAGTTCGATGCCTTTGCGCAGTGATTGCTGAGCATGAAGAGTTGCACATTCTTCCACCAGGCCCCGGAGATCAAAGGGGATAGTTTCGAGGCTGAGTTTGCCTGCCTCGACCTTGGAAATATCGAGGATATCGTTCAGCAGCCCCAACAGGCTTTGACCGGCATTCTGCGCCATTTCAAGCCGGTTGCGCTGGCTGGCTTCC
>JBDNIR010000205.1:0-4056 GCA_041688195.1 Marinobacter sp. | reverse complement strand
TCACTGTAAGGCGTCAATATCGATGCGCCCTTATCATAAATCTGCGATAGACAGTTTGACCCGCCACCGCCGCCCGCACAGGTACCCGAATTTTTACCATTCCCCGGAAACAAGCTCGCACCCGTGTTGTGCTGAATTTTGCCACCACCGGGAAGAGCGGTTATCTGGAAAATATCACCGCCCTGACAGTTACTCACAGCGACAACATCTCCGTCCTTGAGATTGTTGGTTGTCGTTACGTCAAGCACAGCCGATGAATTAGGCATGGGGTCGTCAATCTGGATATCAGATGAGCCGCGAGTGCCCCGAAGAAAAATTACGTCCGTGCCATCGGTAATTAAATCACTGCTGTCAGCGTTGTCATTTTCACCGGCGAGCCCCGATCCGAACCCCAGAATATCGTCATCGTAACCCGTTGCAGTATCATCTAAATTATTGAATACGTTGTTATTATCTACACAACCCCAGTAGTCTGCGTTCCTGATAGCCTTCGCCAGGATTTCAACCGCCATACGACCGGTTTCCTGTACATCCGCGCTCGCCGCCGTAGTGTCAAAAGCCTGTCGATTGCTGACGAAAATCTGGGTCAGACCAAGAATCAGGATGAGCCCGATGACTCCCGCGATCATGAACTCAATCAACGACAGACCCTGCTGCTTAACTAAACTGGACCTCATCATTGATCAATCCTCGCCTGCAAACTGTAGGTCTGGGCCTCTGCGTCATTCCCGAGTGCGCGCTCGGTCCAGTTGATGGTCACCGTGGCAATGCCATTAGCGTAAATAACAGCGCCGGTGGCTGAGGGAACGTCCGCCTTAAGATTTGTATGCCATTCGCTGGCATCCCACGAGGCCAATTGATTTGGCGTGCAGTTTGGCAAACAATTTGTTGCGGTCGATGCCCCTGAAATCGAGTTGTATTGCCCACTTTGGACGGCTGGCATATTTGCCCTCATGCGCTCGACAATCTCATAGGCATGAATATTAACCAGTGAACGGATATTGGAGTTGTTACTGGATTTAAGCGCCAGGCTCTGCATCCCAGCCACCCCCAACAAACCGATAGCGAAGATAAGCATCGCCACCAGCACTTCAATCATCGTGAAGCCTTGCTGTCCTGATTTCTTTATCATCAAACTGCCTCTTTCCTTAACACGCTACATCGGCTGTTCGTACGCGGCCGGAAAAACCGGTACAGACAAAACGGGCGGGAGTATTGGGGCTGGTCACACTGAGTTGGAACTCTGCTGCTGTACCCGGATCGAGGAAACCGTTGCCTCTGAAGCCGATAGCGTTCGCACCGCCTGCCACTCCTGTCACTGTCAACCCATTGGGAATATCAGTGAAACGCCGTAATTCTTCGTCTGCATCAAGGAAGTTGTCATTATCGGCATCCAGCCAGACCACCACTCCGGTATCCCAGTCATTGCCGGTCAGCGGGGTAACTTCAATGGTTTGCCCAGCTTTAACAGCCTCGCTACGCGCATAATTAAGGATGCCGAGCATGCCGTTCACTGTTGATGAAACCCTGTTTCTTTCGACAAGCTGAGTAAATGAGGGCACCGCATATGCTGCAGCGATGCCGATAAGCACCACGACAATCATTAATTCAATCAACGTAAAACCCGAACTTCTGTTTCGATAAGACATAGTCCACTTCCATTCTGACTTACGATGAGATTAAACAACGTCCATCTTGTGTGCCATAGGCGACACGACGAACGGTGCCAGTCGGAGGATAACCGGTAGGATAGTCGAGATTTTTGTGAACAAGATCAGGTTTTTGCGCTGGTGATGCTATGAAGCTACTGAAATATAAGAGGAAGTCAGGAGACTTCCACCGCATCGATACGAAGTTCCTTCGGCATCGAAAACACGATATTCTCCTTGCGGCCCGGGACTTCGGCCGGGGTTTCGCCACCCATTTCACGTAAGCGATTGATAACATCGTTCACCAGTACTTCCGGGGCGGAGGCGCCAGCGGTCACGCCCACCACCTGCTTGCCTTCAAGCCAGGCGGGGTCGATCTGGTCAGCTTCGTCGATCAGGTAAGCCGGTGTGCCCATCCGTTCGGCCAGTTCACGCAGGCGATTGGAGTTGGAACTATTGGGTGAGCCCACCACCAGCATCAGATCACAGTCACCGGCCAGTTGTTTGACGGCATCCTGGCGATTCTGGGTGGCGTAGCAAATATCATCCTTGCGAGGACCCTGAATTTCAGGGAATCTGGCTCGCAGGGCGTCGATAACCTTCGCGGTATCGTCCATGGAAAGGGTGGTCTGGGTGACATAGGCCAGTTTGGTCGGATCCTTGACCACCAGAGTTTTTACATCCTTCTCGTCTTCAACCAGATAGATATCGCCGCCATTGCCATGGTCATACTGCCCCATGGTGCCTTCCACTTCCGGATGGCCGTGATGGCCAATCAGGATGCATTCATGGCCGTCACGGCTGTACCGCATGACTTCCATATGCACTTTGGTCACCAACGGACAGGTGGCATCAAACACTTTCAGACCACGGCGGGCAGCTTCTTTCTGCACGGCCTGGGAGACGCCATGGGCGCTGAAGATCACCAGATGGTCGTCCGGCACTTCGTGCAATTCGTCGACAAACACCGCGCCCCGGTCACGCAGGTTGTTCACTACAAACTTGTTATGGACGACTTCATGGCGCACGTATATCGGCGCTCCGAATACGTCGAGCGCGCGATTGACGATGTCTATAGCACGGTCAACGCCGGCACAGAAGCCGCGGGGGTTGGCAAGTCGGATTTGCATAGCAGGCGCCGCTCTTTCGTGGTCAGTGGGCGGCCTGGGCCGGCTCCACGTCAATGATTTCAACTTCGAACACCAGTGTACGCCCGGCCAGAGGATGATTAAAGTCGATGGTTACCTGATCCCCTTCCACATGCTCCACCACGCCCGGCAACTCTTGCTGTCGTGCATCAGCGAACGAGATCATCACGCCCGGATCAAGCACCATGTCGGCGCTGAAATTAGAGCGTTTGAACATCTGCACATTGCTCGGATTGTGCTGGCCGAAAGCTTTTTCCGGGGGCACATCATAAGTCGCGGCCTCACCGGCTTTCATGCCCATCAGATAGGCCTCGAAGTTCTCCGGCAGGTTGTCATCGCCAATCTCCAGCGTGGCCGGCTGTTTATCGAACGTCGTATCAATGACTTCGCCATCGCTAAATTTGAGCGCGAAGTTCAGGGTAACGCGGGTGCCCTTGTCTACCGGCAACTCGTTCATCAGGCTGTATCTCCGTGGTGGTCGCTGCTGGATGAGGTGCGGAACATGTCAATAATCATCATGACGGCACCCATCGTGATGGCCGTATCGGCGATATTAAACGCCGGGAAATGATAACCACCCCAGTAGAAGTGCAGAAAATCGACAACATAACCGTGCACAATCCGGTCATAGACGTTGCCCAGCGCGCCTCCCAGAATCAGTACGATAGCGATGGCCATCCAGGTCTCATGCTGGCGTAGCGTAATGAGCCAGCGCACCAGCACCCCACTTACCCCCAGCGCCAGAATCACGAAGAACCAGCGTTGCCAACCATCCGCCCCAGCCAGGAAGCTGAAGGCAGCGCCCGTGTTATGAAGCAATGTCAGGTTAAACAAAGGCATCACCGGCACCGGCTGGCCATAGCTGAGCCAGGCTGTGGCCATGGCCTTGGTGCCCAAGTCCATCACGATCACCAGCACCGCCAGCCAGAGCCAGCGCAGCATAGCTCGGGGCCGACTGTTATCCGTCATCACCTGCTCCATCAGGCAAACGACCGGGTTTCACCCTGGCCGTCCACGTTGTCTACGCAGCGCCCGCACAGGTCCGGATAGCTGGCGTGGGTGCCCACATCCGGCCGGTGGTGCCAGCAGCGTTCACATTTGACGTGCTGGGATGACACAACCTTCACCTTCAGACCCTTGTGGCTGGTGGTTTCGGCGTCGGCAGCCTCGGAGAGCGGCCGCACCGTTGCTTCGGAGGTAATCAGAACAAAGCGCAGCTCAGCGCCCAGGCGGGTGAGATTCGCTGCCAGTTCGTCATC
>JBDNIR010000204.1:0-2677 GCA_041688195.1 Marinobacter sp. | reverse complement strand
CCTAAATACAAGCCTCGAACAGCGCGCGGGTATTGTCGGTATCCATCTTCACCGGGTTGCCGCCCGCGCTGGGGTCTTCCAATGCCATCCGGGTCATTTCGTCAATACGGTCTGTGCCGACGCCAAGCTCACTGAGCTTGTCAGGCACTTTCAACTCCCGTCTCAGTTCAAGAATGTAGTTGGCAAAGCCGTCAAAGCCGCCGTTGATATCGAGATAGCGGGCAATGCTCTCCACCTTGGTGATGATGGCAGGTTTGTTCATCGTGATAACCGATGGCAGCACTACTGCATTGGTCAGGCCGTGGTGGGTGTTATAGATTGCCCCCACGGAATGAGAGACCGCGTGGGTGGCGCCCAGCCCTTTCTGGAATGCTACCGCTCCCATGGCAGCGGCGGCCATCATCTGGCCGCGGGCCTCGATGTTAGTGCCGTCGGTAAAGGCGGTTGGCAGGTTCTCTTTTACCAGCCGCATGCCTTCCAGTGCGATGCCCTGGCTCATAGGGTGAAAGTTGGGTGAGCAGAACGCCTCGAAACAATGGATAAAGGCATCCATACCGGTACCGGCGGTGATCACCGGGGGCATTCCGACGGTCAGTTCCGGGTCCGAAATCACCATGGCGGGCAGGATTTTCGGGTGGAAAATGATCTTTTTAACGTGGCTCCGGCTATTGACGATAACGCTCGCGCGGCCAACCTCGGAGCCGGTACCGGCAGTGGTAGGTACCGCAATGATCGGGGCTATCGCATCGGCGTTCGCTCGCAACCACCAGTCGCCGATGTCCTCGAAGTCCCACACTGGTCGGGTCTGCCCGGCCATGAAGGCGATCAGTTTGCCGAGATCCAGCCCGGAGCCACCGCCAAAGGCGATCACGCCGTCATGGCCACCGTCCCGGTACGCTTTAACGCCCGCTTCCATATTGATTTCCGTGGGATTGGGGTCGACTTTTGAAAACAGTGCCCGGCCCAAACCGGCGGCCTCCATCAGGTCCAGGGTGGCGTGGGTGATGGGCAGGCTGGCGAGCCCCTTGTCTGTTACCAACAGCGGTTTTTTGATGCCTGTTGCAGTGCAGCATTCAGCAAGCTCGGCAATTCTGCCCGCGCCAAAACGAATGGCGGTCGGGTAGGACCAATTGGCGGTCAGAGTCATATCAGGACCTCTTCAGATAAAAGGATTTGGGTCGCGTCAGGTTGTGATAACCAATCACTGAAAGCCCACCGCCGCGTCCGGTCTGTTTACAGCCGGTCCAGCACAACGCCGGATCAAGATAATCGCAGCGATTCATGAACACGGTGCCGGTCTCGATCTGGTTGGCAATTTGCTCGGCGCGCTCTATGTCACGTGTCCATAGCGAGGCGGTCAGGCCAAAATCACTGTCGTTCATCAGGGCGACAGCCTCTTTGTCGCTGCCAACCCGCATGATGCCTACCACTGGGCCAAAGGATTCTTCCCGCATGACGCGCATGGAATGGTCAACGTTCACCAGAATCTGTGGCATCAGGTAGGCGCCACCCTGATTCGGGAACAGGGCCGGGTCGATCAGGGCTGTGGCGCCTGCTGCGATGGCCTCCGCCGTCTGCTCGCGGACGACATCCGCAAACCGGGCATGGGCCATGGGGCCGAGGGTGGTGGCTTCGTCCAGCGGGTTGCCCAGCTTATAGGCGCTGACAATGCCGACGGCCTTCTCCACAAAATGGTCAAACAGACTGTCGGCAACATAAATCCGTTCAATGCCACAACAACATTGGCCCGCATTGAACATGGCACCGTCAATGAGCGTATCCACCGCAGCGTCCAGGTCGGCATCGTCCATTACGTAGCCGGGGTCCTTGCCCCCCAGTTCAAGCCCGAGTCCGGTAAAGGTGCCCGCTGCCGCGCTTTCGATCGCTTTGCCACCGGGCACTGAGCCGGTGAAATTGACAAATCCGAAGGCTTTTTCCGCAATCAGGTCAGCGGTGGTGGTGTGGCTCAGGAAGACATTCTGGAAGATCTCCGTCGGAATGCCGGCCTCATGGAACGCCCGGGCAATATGCTCGCCCACCAGCGGCGTTTGTGAGGCGTGCTTCAGAAACACAGCATTACCGGCAATCAGTGCCGGAACCACCGTGTTAATGGCAGTCATGTAGGGGTAGTTCCAGGGCGCAATGATTAGCACCGTGCCGTGTGGGTCGCGCTGGATATAGCGTTTGAGCTTGTCATTGTTTTCGATTTCAATCGGTGCCAGAGCGGTTTCGGCGATATCCGCCATGTAGCTTGCGCGTTCGTTGACGCCGCCAAATTCACCGCCATAACGCACCGGCCGACCCATCTGCCAGGCCAGCTTTTCGACGACTTCAGCGTTCATGGCGCCGAGGTTCTCAATACCGGCCCGGACCAGCTGTATGCGTTCCGCAAGGGCGCGCTGCGCCCACGCTTTCTGTGCCTCAGCGGCCTTGCGGACTGCCAGTCGTGCTTGGTCCGGTGACAGGGTCGGGCGCTCTGCATAGACACTGCCATCGATGGGAGAGATGCATTGAATAGAGTGGCTCATAATAGATTGCCTTATAAAAGTTCTATGCCTGTTCGAATCCGCGTTTGACTTCGTAATCGGTGACCACGCGATCAAAGTCTTCCTGCTCCCATTCGGCCGAGCGCACATAGTGGTCCACGACGTCATCGCCCATGGCTTCCCTGAGCATG
>JBDNIR010000203.1:0-2195 GCA_041688195.1 Marinobacter sp. | reverse complement strand
TTCCAGATCTTGTCAGAACGGATTTTTAGAGCTTTTACTCAATACAAAACAACAGTTTAAAGAGTAAATGCTCTAAAAAACGTCAATACATGAGAAAAACAATTAAGTACAATGCGGCACGCTTCAAGGGCAGGCCGCGACAAAATACTGCGGCCGGACGCAGGAAATCACAATGACAAGCAGGATAAGGTATTCATGAATTACTTTTTAACAGGTGGAACCGGGTTTATCGGTCGTTTTCTGGTGGAAAAGCTGCTGGCCCGGGGCGGCACCGTCCATGTTCTGGTTCGGGAGCAGTCCCTTGGCAAGCTGGATAAGTTGCGCGAACGCTGGGGCGCCACGGATGATCAGGTCAAAGCCGTGATTGGAGATCTGGCGCAGCCAAAGCTGGGCATCGACGCAAAGACCCTCAAGGCGCTGAATGGCAAGGTCGATCACGTATTCCACCTGGCTGCTGTGTACGACATGGGGGCTGATGAAGAGTCCCAGTCTGTGGTGAATATTGAAGGCACCCGCAACGCGATTGAAGCGGCGACTGCCATGGAGGCCGGTTGCTTCCAACATGTGTCGTCGATCGCTGCGGCGGGCCTGTTCAAGGGCACGTTCCGTGAAGACATGTTCGAGGAAGCCGAAAAACTCGACCATCCTTATCTGAAAACCAAGCATGAATCCGAAAAAGTTGTTCGCGAAGAGTGCAAGCTTCCCTTTCGCATCTATCGGCCGGGTATGGTGATCGGTCACTCGAAGACGGGTGAAATGGACAAGGTCGACGGACCTTATTATTTCTTCAAGATGATCCAGAAGATCCGCAACGCTCTGCCACAGTGGATGCCAACCGTTGGTATCGAGGGTGGGCGCCTGAACGTGGTGCCGGTGGATTTTGTAGTCAACGCTATGGATCATATTGCTCACCTCGACGGTGAGGACGGCAAGTGCTTCCACCTGGTGGACTCCGACCCCTACAAGGTGGGTGAGATTCTTAATATATTCGCTGAAGCGGGCCATGCGCCGCGTATGGCGATGCGTATTGATGCACGGATGTTCGGCTTTATTCCCCCGTTTATCCGGCAAAGCGTGAAAAACCTGCCACCGGTGAAACGCCTGACCAGCGCCATTCTGAATGACCTGGGGATTCCCCCGTCGGTGATGTCATTTATCAATTACCCCACCCGGTTTGATGCCCGCGAAACCGAGCGTGTTCTCAAGGACACCGGCATCATCGTTCCGCGGCTTGAGAGTTACTCCGCGATTATCTGGGATTTCTGGGAGCGTAATCTGGACCCGGACCTGTTCAAGGATCGCACACTGCAGGGGTCGGTAGAGGGCCGCGTTTGCGTGGTGACCGGCGCTACCTCCGGTATCGGCCTGGCAACCGCCCACAAGCTTGCCGAAGCCGGTGCTATTCTGGTTATCGGTGCGCGCACCAAGGACAAGCTGGACGAAGTAGTTGCGGAACTGGAGGCCAAGGGCGGTAACGTTCACGCTTACCAGTGTGATTTTTCGGACATGGAAGACTGTGACCGCTTCGTGAAGACTGTGCTGGATAATCACGGCCAAGTTGATGTGCTGGTTAACAACGCCGGCCGTTCGATTCGCCGCTCGCTGGCGTTGTCCTTTGATCGGTTCCACGATTTCGAGCGTACCATGCAGCTGAACTATTTCGGCTCTGTTCGCCTGATTATGGGCTTTGCGCCCAACATGCTGGAGAATCGCCGCGGCCACGTGATCAATATATCCTCCATTGGCGTGTTGACTAATGCACCCCGTTTCTCGGCCTACGTTGCCTCAAAGTCAGCGCTTGATGCTTTCAGTCGCTGTGCGGCGTCGGAATGGTCGGATTACAACGTCAGCTTCACGACTATCAATATGCCACTGGTCAAAACCCCGATGATTGCACCCACCAAAATCTATGACTCTGTTCCGACGCTGTCTCCGGAAGAGGCCGCCGATATGATTGCTGATGCAATTGTTTACCGGCCCAAACGCATCGCGACCCGTCTGGGGATTTTCGCCCAGGTACTTCACGCGCTGGCGCCAAAAATGGGCGAGATTGTAATGAATACCGGGTATCGGATGTTCCCGGATACACCGTCCGTCGGTGGCGTGCGCAAGGGCGAGAAGCCCCGGGTTTCCACCGAACAGGTGGCCTTTGCCTCCATTTTGCGGGGTATTTACTGGTAACGGGGTCTTTCAGA
>JBDNIR010000202.1:0-1782 GCA_041688195.1 Marinobacter sp. | reverse complement strand
GGTTCATCTGCACTGGGTCGCGGGAGGTATTCTGCGGATAGAAGATATTGTCCGCATTAAGGCTCCGATTGTCTGGTCCTTGCATGATATGTGGCCTTTTACCGGCGGCTGCCACTATGACGAAAATTGCGGGTCTTTCAGACAGCAGTGTGGTGATTGCAAGGTATTGCAATCCCCTAAATCCAAAGACCTGAGTCGCCGCATTTACCAACGCAAACAGGCGACTTTTCAGCAAAAGAAGGACATTACCCTGGTGGGCCTCAGCCGCTGGTTAGCTGATGAAGCGGTGGCTAGCTCGCTATTTTCAGCTGAACAAGTCGTCAACCTGCCTAACCCCATTGATACTCAGGTCTTTGCGCCTTTTGATCAGGTGTCAGCAAGAAATTTGCTGAACCTGCCGCAAAACAAAAAACTGATTCTTTTTGGAGCCATGGGAGCGACCAGCGACCCGCGCAAGGGTTACACCCAGCTCACCCAAGCTCTTGAGCAACTTCAGACGCAGGATGCCGAGCTAGTTGTCTTCGGTGCCACTCAGCCCTTAAAAGGTGCAGGATTCCCCCAGCCGGCCCATTACCTTGGCCGGTTACACGATGATGTGACCCTTCGTGTGTTATACAGCGCAGCGGATGTAATGGTGGTGCCGAGCCTTCAGGAAAATCTGTCCAACGCGATCATGGAAGCTTTGGCGTGTGGTACACCTGTGGTCGGTTTTGATATTGGTGGCAACTCCGACCTTGTTGATCATGGCACGAATGGCTATCTTGCCGAACCTTTCGACGTGAACGATCTTGCCAAAGGCATTAACTGGGTGTTGCATTCCTCATCGTACGAAAGCCTGGCAGACAACGCTCGCAATAAAGTGCTTCAGAATTTTGATAATAAAGTAGTCGCTCCGAAATATATCGAGCTCTACCGTTCCATATTAGAAAAGGATTCTCTATGAAAAAAGCCCTAATCACTGGCATCACCGGCCAAGACGGTTCCTACCTCGCCGAATTCCTGTTGGAAAAAGGCTACGAAGTACACGGCATCAAACGCAGAGCCTCGTCATTCAATACTCAGCGCGTAGACCACATATACCAGGACCCACACGTCGAGCGCCAGAATTTCGTGCTGCATTATGGCGACCTCACAGACTCTTCCAGCCTCACCCGTATACTGCAGGAAATTCAGCCAGACGAGGTCTACAACCTCGGCGCTCAGTCCCATGTGGCAGTGAGCTTCGAAGCGCCGGAATATACCGCCGACGTTGACGCCATGGGAACACTGAGGCTTCTGGAGGCTATCCGCTTACTTGGTCTCGAAAAGAAGACCCGTTTTTATCAGGCTTCCACTTCTGAACTGTTCGGCCTCGTTCAAGAAATTCCCCAGAATGAAACCACCCCCTTTCATCCTCGTTCGCCTTATGCAGTGGCCAAGCTTTATGCCTACTGGATGACGGTTAACTATCGCAGGAGCACGGGGTCAGGCCTTACATTTGACAGGGCTGCCGTATCGATTTACTCTGTAACAATAGTAACCTCATGTGAGGCAATGATGGCGAGGCCTTTACGCATTGAATTTGCCGGGGCGCTGTATCATGTAACAGCGCGGGGCAACGCCCAGGAAGACATTTATAGTGATGATGACGATCGTCAGAAGTTTTTGTCATTGTTACAAAATACGGTCAACCGTTACGACTGGTATTGCCATGCCTATTGCCTGATGGACAATCATTACCATTTGTTGATTGAGACAGGTACGCCAACCTTGTCCAAGGGTATGAAATATCTTAACGGAACT
>JBDNIR010000026.1:0-3474 GCA_041688195.1 Marinobacter sp. | reverse complement strand
GGCCGGAGACTACGATGCCGCCATCGCCGCTTTCGACCGGGCGGAGTCGGGCATGAAGTATCTCGATACCCAAAGTGGGGCTTCCTCCGCCATGGGAAAGGTCGCCTCGGTACTGGTTAACGAATCCTCCCGGGATTACCGCGCCCTGATGTCTGAAGCGATTCTGGTGAACACCTACAAGGGGCTGTCCTTTCTGGCAAAAGGCAACAGCGACTTTGCCCGCGTCGAATTTAACCGGGCCGATGACCGGACCCGCCGTGCAGTGGACTACTTTGCCGAAGATATTAAGGCCCAGCGCGACGCGGTACGATCCGGCCCGGCCGATGCAGCGTCAGTGCGCCGTAACGTTGAAAGCAGGGAAGTCCGCTCGATGCTGGCGAGCCGCTATGGTGATCCGGCGGGCTGGAGTGTGTATGCCGACTATATCGTGCCCGCCAGTACCTACCTGCACGGCCTTTATTTTCTCGCCGCGGGTAACGGCCAGTCCGATATTGATCGTGCGGCCAGTTCCTTCGAGCGGGTTGCCCGCATGACGCCGGGCAACCCGACGCTGGTCGCCGACGCCGAGCTGGCTCAGTCACTGGCTGCGGGCAAGCTCCGGCGAGAAGAGCTGCCGCCCATGGTCTGGGTGCTCTATGAAAACGGCCTGGGGCCAGTACTCGAGGAAGTCCGCTTTGAAGTGCCGCTTTTTGTGCCTCACCGCGACCGGCTAGCATTGATTTTCGCGGCCATCGCGCTGCCGCGCTACAAAGACCGCCGCGCTGTGCCCGGCAACCTTATTGTCAGCACCGGTGACGGCCTGTCAGTAACCACGGATACCATGACCGAGATGGGCAGGGTCATTCGTACGGAAATGCAGGCACGCTTTCCGGGCATCCTGACCCGCGCAATTTCAGCGGCTGTGGTCAAAGGGATAATGCAGTATCAGGCCACCGAATCACTCGGTGTGGTCGGCCAGATTGGCTCAATTATCTATACTCTGGCCACCACTCAGGCCGACCTGCGGGGCTGGCAGGCCATGCCGAATCACTGGGAGATTGCCCGGCTGGTGCGGCCAGCCAGCGGCGTCATCACTCTTCGCGACAGCCAGCAGGGCGTGCTGGGTAGGGTAGCGGTGCCGGATCAGCCGTTCACGCTGATTTACGTCAAACGGCCTACCACCGCCAGCCCGGCTACGGTAATGTTGCTGGATCTGCAGGGCAACAATCCCGGACAACGCCTGGTGCTGCCTGGACCATCAAACTAGCCTTATCATTACAGGAGAGAAAACCATGTTCAGAATGATGCAATTAGCCGTTCTGATGCTCGTGATCAGTTTGCTAGGCGCCTGTGCGCCCCTGCAGCCAGAACGGGAATTCGTCCAGCGCGATGACCTCCGGGTCGATCCGGAGATCAGAGCCTTTCTGACGGTTACTGAGCTGCTCGAAAAGCGGATCGACATGCCCGGCGGTGGTGACCTGCTCAAACTCCAGTTCTCGGTGCAGGCGTATCAGGACACGCTGATGGAGTGGGCCGTCACCTGGTTTGATGCAGAAGGCATGGTCGTGCCTGGTGTTGGCGAAGGGTATCGTCCTGTTCGCATACTCCCTAACCAAACCCGCTTCTTTACAGCCACAGCACCACATGAAAAGGTCGTCAGCTATCAACTTCACTTACGTGAGAACCGCGAACCCTGAACCGGGTGATATCGCCGTCCACGAAACTGCCACTAAGCGTTATGCAAAAGGAATGAGTCATGAATAAATGGGTGCCCGTCGTCTTGTGTTCAACACTCCTGGCCGCCTGCGCGGCCCCAACGCGCTATATCGACCCGGCAGCCGATGATGGCCCGGTCACCATGACCATGGACTACCGCGATTTTGAGCGGGCCGCCGATGCCGCCGTGCAGGACATGCTGTCCAGCGGCGCTGTGGACAATCCCTCCGGCGACCGGTACATCATGGCCGTCAGCCGGATCGTCAATGACACCATGCAGCGCATCGATACCGATCAACTGGTCAAAAAAATCCGCGTGGCACTGCTGCGCTCCGGCAAAGTCGTCACGACCACAGCCGTCGGCCTTGATGGCGCCGAAGACGCCATGAATGAACAGGCCCGTGAACTGCGCAATTCCGAGGAATTTGACCAGTCCAGCGTGCAGCAAAAAGGCACATTGAAAGCACCGGACCTGAGTCTCTCCGGCAAAATCATCCAGCGCAATCACAAAGTGGAAGACGAGCAACAGGTGGAATACTACTTCCAGCTCAGTCTCACCGACCTCCAAAACGGCCTGGCCATCTGGGAAAACGAAACGCCGATTATCAAGCGGGGGTCGGATAAGGGCGTGGCCTGGTGACCGGGAGACGACTGGTGACTTGGGCTTTGCGACACCTGTGATACGTAAACTGATTGAACGACCACGAAAAGTACTAAATCCGTGGCAGGTCACCGCTGGAGCCCCATGAGCGACGTTCACAGGACTGACAATGCGGGCAGCGAGAGGTAAGGCGCGTCAATTGCATGGCCTGGGTTAGCCGGGCTTGTAGACATGCTTTCGGTGACCAACCTTCACAACCGTCACGACAAGAAGCTCATCTGTCACTTCATATATGATTCGGTACACACCCTGCCGAATCCGGTAGCGCTCTTGCCCCGAAAGCTTTTCACTGCCAACTGGGCGGGGATTCTCCTGCAGTTCCTCCGTGCGCTGAAGAATACGGGCAACATCTTTGTTTGGGATTGGCCGAAGATCCTTTGAAACAGATTTCTTGAAGACAAGCTTATAGTTTGCCATGAGCCTTCAAATCGGCCAGTAAGGCCTCATAGCTCATTGTTGGCTCGGAAACCCGTTCCTCGAACGCCGCCAAATCTTCCTGGTCCTCAGCCAATGCCGCACGAACAGCATCGTTAACAATATCTGATAGGGAACGGTGCGTATGGGCGGCCTTCAGCCGCAGTGCAGTATGTAACTGAGGATCAAAATAAACTGTAGAACGCTTCGATGTCTCACTCATGGAATTCTCCAAATATCGTGAAATGAAAACACTATAGCGTCATGACATCAAAGCGTCAATTACTGTCCAGCTAATCGGGATAGGAATGCACTGGGGTCAGACCCCAAGACATTTTGATTGATATTGATACTGAAGAGCAGTATGAGGCGGCCCTGAAGGTGCTGGAGCAGGTGCTCGAATCTGCCAGCGGTGAGCCATTTATCATCGCCAAGGCGGGGAAACCTGTTGCCCGGGTATCTACGATTAGCAGTCCCGAGCCGGGAGCGGAGCGTCGTCTCGGGTTTTTGCGAGGACAGATTCAGGTACCGTGCATTGGGGTCTGACCCCAAAAATCCCAAGCGTACTGCGCGGAAAGCAAAGGATCTAGCCAGGAAGAAGGCTAAACGTGAGCCTTATGATAAGGTCTTGATAGCAGTGCACTGGGGTCTGACCCTACGCTCCCACTTAACTCCCCAAAAAGGACCCCCATGCAGTTCGCCTC
>JBDNIR010000025.1:0-3455 GCA_041688195.1 Marinobacter sp. | reverse complement strand
GCTCGGGTTGATCATTGCGGTCCCCCTGGCGATTTTGCGTACCGTAAGAAACCCCTTTATTTCAGGTCCTGTCTGGCTCTATACCTACCTGTTCCGGGGCACCCCGTTGCTGATCCAGCTCTATGTCATCTACTACGGCATTGCGCAGATTGAAGGCATTCAGGATTCGTTCTGGTGGGAAATCTTCCGCGCGGCGTTTTACCCCGCGCTGCTGGCCTTTACTCTCAATACTGCGGCTTACACCACAGAGATTCTGCGTGGCGCCATCTTGGCGACACCCCAGGGCGAAATCGAAGCGGCCAAAGCGTATGGCATGTCCTGGTTAATGCGAATACGACGGATTGTGCTGCCCAGTGCTGCCCGACGGGCAGTGCAGGCTTACTCCAACGAAGTCATCTTCATGCTGCACGCCAGCGCGATTGCCAGCGTTGTCACCATTGTTGATCTGACCGGGGCAGCCCGGGATATCTATTCGCGCTTTTACGCGCCCTTCGACGCCTTTATCGCCGTTGCCCTGATCTACATGGTACTGACGTTTGCACTTGTTTACGGCTTCAAGCGTCTGGAACACCGCTTGCTCAGACACCTGCGGCCAGTGGGAAGTTGAATCCGGTGTCCCTGCATGATGATCTCTTCGAAGGCGAGTTTGACTGGCTCAGTCACACGCTCGCGTTCGCAGGCCAGGTAGCTCAACCTGCCTCCGTTGTACTGGCGGATGGTACCCGCATTGAACGGCCCGGCACCGGCGTACTACGCCTTAAGCCCAGCCAATCCGTCACCGACGGGCGATTGATCGTTTCCGCAGGCATACATGGTAACGAGACCGCCCCTATCGAGGTGCTTAACCATCTCGTTAACAGCTTAATGGCTGGTGAGTGGACGCTGAGACAGGAAACGCTGCTGATCCTGGGCAACCCACCCGCGATGGTGGCCGGCACCCGCTTCATTGAACACAATTTGAACAGATTGTTCAGTGGTGCGCATCAGAAAACGCCGTACCTTGGCAGTGAGGAGGCCCAGCGAGCCGAATGGTTGGAAACTCTGTGCCGGGACTTCTCGACGCCCGCGCAAGCCATTGCCCACTATGATTTGCATACCGCCATCCGCCCTTCAAAGCGGGAGAAGTTTGCGCTCTATCCCTTTGTGCCCGGTCGGGAGGTACCAAACTGTCAACTGGCGTTCCTGGCAGAGTCCGATGTATCCACGCTGTTACTCCAGCACACATCAGGCACCACCTTCGCATCATTTTCCTCGACCGGACTCGGCGCTGAAAGCTTCACCGTCGAACTCGGACAGGTTCGACCCTTCGGGCAGAACGATCTGAGCCGATTTACGGGCATCGAGGCCAGCCTGAGAGGCTTGATGAGCATGCAACCTGTAGTGACTGAATTGGATGGCCGCATGTCCGATATGACGATATACGAAGTAGTGGAGGAAATTCTCAATACCGGAGCCAGCTTCCGTTTCCATGTGCCCGATGATGTCGCCAACTTCACCGAATACCCCCCTGGTGAAGTGATCTGGGAAGACGACACCACCTGTTACCGGGTCGGTGACCAGCCAGAAGCGATTGTGTTCCCTAACCACGATGTGCCGGTGGAGCAGCGGGTGGGGCTAATGGTAAGGCGGACGTCACTCTTTCGCGACTGAAGTCGCTCCTACAAAACACACAGTCATGCCCCCCTGCACAATATATATCTGCGCCCCCTGTAGGAGCGGTTTCAACCGCGATCCTCTCTCCGCCGACAGGGTGGTCAGCGCTGGAAATCGTAGATCGAGCCGAGGCCCAGAATGCCCGTTAACTCATCGAGCGCGTGGCGGCTTTCATCCAGCAGCATCGGGTCCGCCAGCTCGGCCTGGCTTAACTCGTCCCGATAATGCCCCAGAACCCAGATACTTAACCGTTCGAACAAGGCGTCGTCCAACAGTACGCCCTGATGCATGGCTTTGAGCTCATCGGCGCTGAGCGCAACCCTGAGCCGCAGGCACGCCGGGCCGCCACCATTGCGCATGGACTGCTTGACATCGAACACTTCTACCGACGTGATGGGGCCGCCGGCCGCCACAAGGCCATCCAGGAAGTTGCTGACCGAGGCAATCTCTCGACACTCACCGGGTACCGCCAGCATCATGCCGCCCTCCGGCGTGGATAACAGCTGACTGTTGAACAGGTAGGAAGCGACCGCGTCCGCCAGCGGCACGTCAGATTCCATCACCTTGATCGCCTGCAGCTCGCTTCCCTGCAACCGCGCCCGCACATCCGCCAACAGTCGATTCTCATCCAGAAAAGCCTGCTCATGGTAGAACAGCACATTGCCATTACCTACCGCGATGACGTCGTTGTGGAACACGCCCGCATCAATGGCCGCCGGATTTTGCTGGGCGAAGACCACGTGGTCATCCGTCAGGCCATGTAGCCGGGCAATAGCCTGGGACGCCTCCAGAGTCTGGCGGGCCGGGAAACGCACGGGGGCGGGCCGGGACTCGTCGAACGCAGCCTGGCCATAGACAAACAGTTCTACCCCCGGCGCGCCGTGGGAAGCGCAAAGCCGGGTGTGGTTGGCAGCGCCCTCATCCCCGAACTGGCCCACCGACGGCAAGGCTTTGTGGTGCGCAAAGTAAGCTTCGTCATTAAAAATTGAACCCAGGGCCCGTCCGGTCACAACGTGCTCGATGGAGCGATGAAACTTGGCACTCAGATTGGCGGGCGTGAAATGCACCCGGTGATCTGTCGTATCGGCACTGGGGGACACGGTCGCGGCATTGGCCGTCCACATACAGGAGGCGGAGGCCACTGCCGCCAGCACAACAGGATTCTGCTTCGCCACAGCTTTCAGGATGTCGGCGTCTGAACCGGTAAACCCGAGCGCTTTCAGCGCCGGTATATGAGGGCGTTCATGAGGGGGCAGAATACCCTGGACATAGCCCCGGTCCGCCAAGCGTTTCATCTTCTGTAGCCCCTGCAGGGCAGCCTCACGGGGATTGGACACCGCATGCACATTGGATTTGGACGCCACATTACCCCAGGACAGGCCGGCGTAATTATGGGTCGGGCCAACCAGGCCGTCGAAATTGGCTTCAATTGCATGTTTAGGCATGGCGCAGGTCCCGATCAGTCAATGTGTACTCAGCGCGCGTGTCAGTCAAAGCTGAGGCCGGGGGCCAGGCTTGATGGCAACTCGCTCTTCTCGGCTTCCAGCGAGGCCATAGGCCAGGCGCAATAGTCCGCGGCGTAATACGCACTGGCACGATGGTTACCACTGGCGCCGACACCGCCGAACGGCACGGCACTGCTGGCACCTGTCAAAGGCCTGTTCCAGTTCACGATGCCAGCCCGCACCTCTTCAACCAGGCGCTCATACAACGCCCGGTCATCCGTCAGAATACCGGCGGAGAGGCCATAGCGGGTGTCATTCGCCAGCGCCAGAGCGTCGTCAAAACTGTTATAGCGGTAT
>JBDNIR010000201.1:0-5465 GCA_041688195.1 Marinobacter sp. | reverse complement strand
TTCCAGGTGCGCGGTGCGACAGGCGCCCCAATTATGATTCAAGAACCATTTCATGCCCGCGAGCGTCTTACCGGGTTGGGTGGTGTACTTGTACAGCGTGACCGGTTGGGTCGATTTGTGCTGAACGTATATTTCCAGGTGATCTTGCAGGTTCTTGCCGACTCCAGGCCGATCCGCCACCACGGGAATGTTGTGCTCTTCAAGCTCGGCTGCTGCGCCAATGCCAGACAGCATTAACAGTTGCGGCGAGTTGATGGCGCCGCCACTGACAATCACTTCTTTGCGGGCTGCCACACGGATGGTTTTGCCTTTCTGAACGTATTCAACGCCCACGGCCGTGTTGCCATCAAACAGGATGCGTGTGGTCATGGCGCCGGTTTCGGTGGTCAGGTTCGGGCGCTCCAGTACCGGCCGTAAATAAGCCTGGGCCGCACTCCAGCGTTTGCCATTGCGGATGGTCATGTCCATCTCACCAACGCCTTCTTGCTGGAAGCCATTCATATCCTTGGTGTAGGGGTAGCCTGCCTGCTGGCTTGCTTCTAAGAACGCACCAAACAAGGGGTTTGGTTCGTCTCCGGTGTGCACATTGAGCGGGCCATCACCGCCGCGATAGTTGTCCGCGCCCTGTTCCCGGCACTCTGATTTCTGAAAGTACGGCAGCACATCCTGGTAGCGCCAGCCCGTCGCGCCCTCGTCGTGCCAGCGATCATAATCGTAGGCGTGGCCACGAACATAAACCATGGCGTTCAGGGTTGAACCACCGCCCCAGACCTTGCCACGAGGCCAATACAGTTGTCGGTTGTTCAAGAATTTCTGCGGCTCAGTGTGGTAATACCAGTTGTACTTGGCGTCCATCAGGTTGAACATCAGCGCCGCTGGCATGTGAATCTTCCAGGTGTTATCCCGGCGTCCGGCTTCCAGCACCAGCACTTTGTCTTGTTCATTTTCACTCAAACGATTCGCCAATACGCAGCCTGCTGAGCCGGTACCGACGATCACATAGTCAAATTCATGATCAAACTGCAAAACTGTCTCCTTCACACGGACGCGGACGAACAATCCGCAGCGACGATGGTTTGAATAGCGTTATCAGAACGGCGCCTCAAGAGGAGCCATGCCCACATAAACCGACTTGGTCTGGGTATATTGAGCGAGTCCCTCGCGGCCATTCTCGCGACCAAGCCCCGAGAACTTATAGCCACCCACCGGCATTTCGGCAGGCGAGGCACCAAAGCTGTTGATCCAGCAGATCCCGGCCTCAAGCTGATGAATCACGCGGTGAGCACGTGTGATGTCGGCCGTGAAGATGCCGGCGGCCAGGCCGTACTCGGTGTCATTGGCGCGCTGGACGACTTCGTCTTCGGTATCGAACGGCAGCACTGCCATTACCGGGCCAAAGATTTCTTCACGCACAATGGTCATGTCGTCAGTGCAATCGGCGAACACCGTGGGCGCCACAAAGTAACCGTTTTCACAGCCTGCGGGCTGCAACGCGGCACCGCCGGTCAGCAAGCGCGCACCTTCGGCTTTACCGCTGTCGATATACTTCAGGACCAAGTCCCGGTGACCGGCACTGATAAGGGCGCCGAAGTTGGTGTCTGGATGCTCCGGATCACCGGCGATGATGTTGTTCTCGGTGCGCTTTACCAGCTCAGCCAGAAAAGCGTCGTAGATCTTGCGCTGGACAAAGACCCGGGTGCCATTGGTGCAGATCTCGCCCTGGGTGTAGAAGTTACCCAGCATAGCGGCCGATACCGCTTGTTCCAGATCGGTATCGTCAAAGATAATCAGCGGCGACTTGCCCCCGAGTTCCATGGTGACGGACTTGAGTGTGCGTGCGGAATCGGCCATCACGGTGCGACCGGTTTTCGCTTCCCCGGTAAAAGATACCTTCGCGATCGCCGGGTCTGAGGTCAGCATCTGACCGACCCGGTAATCGCCCTGCACCACGTTAAACACACCCGCCGGCACGCCCGCGGCGAGGTAGATTTCGGCGAGTTTGATAGCCCCCAGCGGCGTCTCCTCGGACGGCTTGAATATCATGCTATTGCCGCAAGCCAAGGCCGGTGCTGATTTCCAGCAGGCGATCTGCAATGGATAGTTCCAGGCACCGATACCGGCACACACACCCAGGGGTTCCCGGCGGGTATAGAAAAAATCCGGCCCGACTTGCTGGCTTTCACCCATAATGCTGGACGCCTGGCCACCGAAATATTCGACTGCATCGGCACCGGTCACGACATCTACCACACTGGCTTCCTGCCAGGGTTTACCGGTATCCCGTACCTCGATCTCAGCCAGCGCATCGTTGTGTTCACGAAGCATGGCGGCGGCCCGGTTGAGGATGCGTCCGCGCTCCAGACCCGTCATGGCAGACCAGGCCTCAAAACCTTTCTGGGCGCTGGCAACGGCGGCCTGCATGATCGATTCATCGGCCTGTTCAACCTGATAGATCACCTGGCCGGTGGCCGGATTCACGACGTCGAATCGCTCACCGCTCTGGTTTGCCAGGGGGTGGCCGTTGATAAACGATTGATAGATTGGCAGCATCATTAGAAGGCTCCGTTATTCACGTGAATGGCTTGGTCGATGTAGGTTTTGCACAAGGCAACCGCCTGGTCCGGCTCAATACGGCCTTCACTCATAGCTGCACGCAGCCAGAAACCGTCGATCAGCGCGGCGATGGTTTGCGCCGTTGTACGTACCTGCTCGGCTGGCATTAGTTGGCGTAGATAGAACATCAAGTTGGACAGTAGACGACGCTCGTTGACTCGCTGCAGCCGCATCAAATCCGGGCTGTGCATGGCTTGGGTCCAGAACGCCAGCCAGGTTTTTGCCGACTGGGCGTGGGTCTGAACACCGGAAAAATTGGCATCCACAATCGCCATCAGGCGTTCACGGGGGGTATTGGGCCGTCCCGCCATTGAGGTTTTCACATCGTGCTGCAGGGATGACAACAAATACCGCATGGTCGCCTCCAGTAAGCCCTGCTTGCCGCCGAAGTAGTGGCTGACAATACCAACCGACAGCTCCGAGGCGCCTGCGATCTTGCCAATCGTGGCGCTTTGGAAGCCGTGCGCTTCGATCACTTTCAGCGTTGCGTCGATCAGCTGCTGACGCCGAATTGACTCCACTCCTAATCTTGCCATGCCGCCTCCAAGTCGCGCTCAAAATTGAATGAGCATTCAACAAATTGAACAGGTATTCAATGAAGAGATGTTAATGGTTTGAAGACTAAATATCAAACAAGCAAAAAAGCCTGAAAATAGGGCTTTAACACTTAAATTGATTAAATGCGGGCAAGATAGCGAAGAAAATCCCTTAGAAGACGAAATGATGGCGGCTCAGGGTTTGCTGGCATCCCAGTCAGAAAAGCTTGATGTCCTGATCTCGGAAACCGAGAAGATTGCGCATGAGGGTCGCTCGATCATCGACAGGATGTTCGGAGCTATACAAACAACATCCGCCCCCAAGCTTACTTTTACTTCCGTTCAGGACACTTTCTATGACGCTTAAACTGAATATCGTAACCTGCAGCACCCGCCCCGGGCGCATCGGCCCGTCCATAACGACCTGGTTCCGGGAATTTGCGGCAAACAACTCCGGCTTTGACTGCGAACTGGTCGACCCTTCCGCCATCGCGATGTTGGCTGAGCTGGAAAAATGGGCTACAGCCCTGAAAACCATGCGCTGATACAGGCTGAAAAGAGCGATTTGAAGAGTGGAGCCCGTTTCGGGCTCCTGGCAAAGCATGTCAGAACAGATCGGCGTTCAGCCACAGATGCATGGCGATCGACGCTGCGTAACCAAGCATGATCACCGGTGTCCAGCGTAGGTGCGTCATAATGGTGTAATAGCCCCGGGCCTGCCCCATAAGTGCCACGCCGGCAGCCGAGCCGATTGATAACATGGAACCACCGACACCTGCCGTTAGCGTGACCAGCAGCCACTGACCGTGGGACATGTCCGGCTCCATCGAGAGCACCGCGAACATCACCGGAATGTTATCTACAACGGCTGAGATAACACCCACTGCGATGTTGGCGCCCGTCGCGTTCCAGTCGTTATAAAGAAGCTGGGATACCTCAGACAGATAGCCGATGTAGCCTAACCCGCCCACGCAAAGCACAACGCCGTAGAAGAACAAGAGGGTATCCCACTCTGTGCGGGCCATCGGGTTAAACACATCAAAAGGCACTGCCTTGTCGAGCCTCTCAAGCAATCGGGTATTCTGGTGGCTTTCAGCCCAGACCAGTTCACGGGCAACACTGCGCTTGAAGCTGACACGTAGGTAATAGCCCAGGAACTGCAGGTAAGCGAGCCCCATCATCATGCCAACCACGGCTGGCAGGTGCAGAAAGTTGTGACCCAGCACGGCTGTTGTGATGGTGAGTAGAAACAGCACAACTGTGCGGCGGGCGCCGCGCTTCATAATCACCGGATCTGTTGCATCCTTCGGCTGTTCCCGCGGAACGGCAAAACTCATGATCACGGCGGGCACCAGGAAGTTGACCGCGGCCGGGATAAACAATCTGAAGAACTCGGTAAACTCAACCACACCCTTCTGCCAGACCATCAAGGTTGTGATGTCACCAAACGGGGAGAAAGCGCCACCAGCGTTTGCCGCAATCACAATATTGATACAGCCAAGACCAATAAAACGTGGACTGTCTTCACCAACCTTCATCAATACCGCGCACATCAGCAGTGCCGTGGTCAGGTTATCGGCAATAGGTGATATGAAGAATGCCAGCAGCCCGGTAATCCAGAACAGGCTGAGATAGCTGAAGCCCTTGTTCACCAGCCAGCCCCG
Organism: Marinobacter sp.; assembly: GCA_041688195.1. Taxonomy (GTDB): domain Bacteria; phylum Pseudomonadota; class Gammaproteobacteria; order Pseudomonadales; family Oleiphilaceae; genus Marinobacter. The sequence goes on along the minus strand of JBDNIR010000201.1, from coordinate 652 downwards.
GAGTGCGTCGAAAAGCTGTCGCTCTTCCATGGCGTTTATGTAAGTCATCGCCACCACCAGAAACAACAAGAGCTCGGAGTATTCCAGAAGGTTGCGCTTCAATGCCGCATTGGCACTTTCAGTATCACCGCTCATGGCCGCCGCACCGGCAACCAGGAACCAGATCAGGCCAGCCGCCAGCAACACCGGTTTGGATTTGCGCAGGTGCAGCTTTTCCTCAAGCATTACAAATGCGTAGGCGATAACAAAGATCGCAATCGCGAGATAGCCAACCGGATTGTGTGTAAGGCTCTGGATGCCGGATTCTGCAGAACTTGCGAAGGCGCTGAACCCAAAGGCAAAAAGCCCGGAAATGGTCAAAGCCATTCTCGTGGCTGTATTACGATGGACAATGACACTGTGATGACCCGTCCAGGGGGGTCGCGTTTCAGAATTGCGATTTTCAGTCATAATACTGGGCTCAAAAGTTGTGTGGAGAGCATTATCAATCAGAAAAGGCTTAGCAAGTGTTCATCCGGAAACGTAAGCATCTGATTTATTTGCAGAAATAGGAGAAAAGATAGGAAGCCTCCACGAGTTTTTGTTATCATAAGTATTCAAACCACTGAATCCTATGAGAAAACCAAAACAAGGGAGGCAACAATGCGCCAGA
>JBDNIR010000024.1:0-7956 GCA_041688195.1 Marinobacter sp. | reverse complement strand
GAAGACTATGAACGCCAGCGCTTCGGGGATGTCAGTCAGCGTAACCTGACCCAAAGTCTCAAGCTCGCTTCCACCCAGGCCATCAGTGTTCCAGTTATCCAGGTGCTGGTAGCCATCGCCATTGCAGCGCTGGTCTGGACCATGCTGGCGCCGGAAATTCGAGGCAATATGAGTACCGGCGAACTGGTCGCCTTTATTACGGCTGCGACCACCATGGCAAAGCCGATCCGCCAGGTCACCTCAGTCCATGCCAATATCCAGAAAGGCGTCGCAGCCGCGCAAGATGTGTTTGGCACCATGGACGAGGCGCCCGAGCCGGACAACGGACAGTACGTGCCTGATAGGGTGAGCGGGGATGTCGAGCTCAAAAACGTCTGCTTCCGCTATCGTGAGCAGCTTGATAATGTGCTAGAGGACATCAATATCCGGATTCCTGCGGGGCAGAGTGTAGCTCTGGTGGGTCGGTCCGGTAGCGGAAAATCTACGCTGGTCAGCCTGCTACCGCGTTTCTATGATTACTCCGAGGGCGAAATCCTGATCGATGACCACGAACTCAAGGATTTCCGTTTGACTGCGCTGCGCGCCCAGATAGCCCTGGTTACCCAGAATGTGGTGCTGTTCAATGACACGATTGCCGCCAACATAGGGTATGGCTCGCTGCGGGAAAGCAGTCGTGAAAATATCCGTGACGCCGCCGCCAAGGCGCATGCGCTGGAATTTATCGACCGTATGCCGGATGGGCTGGATACAATGATCGGTGATAACGGCGTGATGCTCTCCGGTGGGCAGCGGCAACGGCTGGCCATTGCCCGGGCCCTGTTGAAAGACGCACCCATACTGATTCTTGACGAAGCCACCTCGGCTCTTGATACCGAGTCTGAGCGCCATATTCAGGCGGCTCTGGATACGGTCATGGAAGGCCGAACCACACTGGTGATCGCCCACCGGCTTTCCACCATCGAAAAGGCTGATCGCATTCTGGTGATGGATGCCGGTCGGATTATCGAGTCCGGTCGGCATGACGAACTGCTGGCTGCTGGCGGTACCTATGCGCAGCTACATCAGATGCAGTTCAGCGAGACCGGATGACCAGCCGGGTTGACCAATGGTGGTACGGCACCCGTCGTCCGCTTTGGATACTCTGGCCCCTGGCCTGGCTGTATCGCTATGTGGCAGATCACCGCAAGCGCAAGGCGCTTGCGGCTTTGACCAACAAAGCGCCGCTTGCGGTGCCGGTTATCGTTGTCGGCAACATTACGGCTGGTGGTACTGGCAAATCCCCCCTGACAGCGTGGCTGGTGGAAACTCTCCGGAGCGAAGGTTGGCATCCGGTTATCCTCACCCGTGGCTATGGCGGCCGGGCAGAACATTACCCGCTCAAGGTAATCACAGGCATGTCGGCGGATGTCGCCGGGGACGAGCCTGTCATGCTTGCGTCAATGACCGGGTGCCCCGTGGTCGTCGACCCAAAGCGTGTCAGGGGGGCGGAGTGGGCCATCGAACAGCAACTCGGCGACATCCTCGTGTGCGATGATGGCCTCCAGCATTATCAGCTGCCACGCCAGCTGGAAATTGCGGTGTTTGATGGCGAGCGGGGCATCGGCAACGGCGCCCCAATTCCAGTGGGGCCGATGAGGGAGCCGCTTTCCCGGCTGGCAACGGTGGACTTTGTCATATTCAATGGCGACCCCAAAGTCCCACTGCCTGTTGCGCATCCGAATACCTATGTCATGAGCCTGGAGCCTCGGGTGTTACGGCATTTGGGCTCGGGTCAAACCCGAGCGCTCAGTTGGCTTTCCGGCAAACAGATCAGAGCGGTTGCGGGCATTGGAAATCCCTCACGTTTTTTTAATACATTGAAGGTGTTGGGCGCTAAAGTCCACGGAGAATCTTTCCCGGATCATCATCAATTCAGGCAGAGTGACCTCCAGGTAGACGAGGGCGAGATTCTGGTCATGACGGCAAAAGACGCGGTGAAATGCCAGGCCTTCGCTCATGACCGATGCTGGGTGCTGGAGGTGGCCGCAACCATGCCGAATTCTTTCCGCGAAGCATTGCTCCTCGCGGTGAAGAGCATAAACTGAGACTTTAATACAGCGAGACCATATACCATGGATAAAAAACTGGTAGCCATGCTGGCGTGCCCTGTTTGCAAGGGTGAGCTGAAGCTGGATCGAGAACGGCAGGAGCTTATCTGCCACGGTGATGCGATGGCATTTCCAATCAGAGAGGGTATTCCCGTCATGCTGGCCGTGGAAGCCCGCACCCTGACAACCGATGAGCGACTTGGCCCCCGCTGAGCTTCGTTTACCCTACAGCACAGCAGGAATCTTTCATGTCTTTCACGGTGGTGATACCCGCCCGCTATGCCTCTACTCGCCTACCTGGCAAGCCCCTCGCGGATATTGGTGGCAAGCCCATGATCCAGCATGTTTGTGAACGAGCGGCGGAAAGCCGGGCTGAGCGCGTTGTCGTGGCGACCGATGACGATCGAATTCGTATCGCCTGCGAGGCGTTTGGAGCAGAAGTTGTAATGACCTCGGCTTCTCACGCCAGTGGCACGGATCGTCTTGAGGAAGTGGCCCGTCAGCTGGATTTTGAGGCGGATGCGCGAATCATTAATGTTCAGGGCGACGAGCCTTTGATACCAGCGTCACTGATCAATCAGGTGGCTGATAATCTGGAGCGCTATCCCGAGGCGGCCATTGCGACTCTTTGTGAAAAGATCTTTGATATTGAATCTGTGCTCAACCCCAATGTCGTAAAGGTAGTATTCGATCACCGTGGGATGGCCCATTACTTTAGCCGGGCGCCGATCCCCTGGGCCCGTGACGCCTGGGCAGGAGGGGCGGTTCCGGAAATATTATCTGTGGGGGCCGAGTATTTCCGGCATATTGGCATCTACGGTTATCGGGTTGGCCTGTTGCAGGATTTCGTGACCTGGCCACCGGCCCCGACCGAGCAGGTTGAGTCTCTGGAGCAGTTAAGGGCACTTTATAACGGTGCCAGGATTCATGTGGACGTTGCTTGTGAGAAGCCGCCCGCAGGCGTGGATACCGAAGCTGATCTTGTCCGTTTAAGAGAGCGCATGGGATTTGGAGCGGGATTGCTAGCCACGATTCGGAGCAAGCATTTTGATTGATCCGCCAGCCAATCTCCGGAAAGCGGTGGCGCTGACGTCTATGAATACCCTGCGGTTAGCGGCGACGGCTCGATTTTTTGTCGAAGTGACGCAAGAGCAGGCACTGGTGAGGGCATTGGACTGGGCCAGTGAACGAGGTCTGGAAACTCTGATCCTCGGCGGCGGAAGTAATCTCGTGCTGGCGGGAGATTTTGACGGTCTTGCGATTCGGCTGGCAGTCATGGAGCGCCACTGGGAAGACGTTTCTGATGAAGGCGCAACACTGGTTTTGGGTGCTGGCGAGCATTGGCATGAGGTGGTGCTTTATGCCGCTGGTTCCGGATATCGCGGTATCGAGAACCTGGCCCTCATACCGGGAACCTGTGGTGCCGCGCCGGTGCAGAATATAGGCGCCTACGGGGTGGAGCTGAAAGACACCCTGGTTAGCGTCAAAGCCTGGGATTGCGAGCATCGAAAAATGGTCACTCTCGATAACGATGCTTGTCAATTTGCGTACCGGGACAGTGTGTTCAAACGCCAGCCCCAGCGCTATCTCATCGTTCAGGTGAAGCTGCGCCTGTCCCGTACGCTGCCGTTGTCGCTGGGTTACGGAGACCTGATGAATTATTTTTCCAACGTCCCCGATAAGGCTGCTTTGACAGCCCTGGACGTGGCGGAAGGTGTAATGGCTGTGCGTCGGCGAAAACTTCCGGACCCGGAGCAGATCCCCAATGCTGGCAGTTTCTTTAAAAACCCCGTGGTTTCGCTGGCTACCTGGGAGCAATTGAAAGCAAAATTTCCCGATATTGCTTCTTACCCCAGCAAAGCCAGCGTGAAGTTGGCTGCAGGCTGGCTAATTGATCAGTGCGGCTGGAAAGGCTATCGCAACGATAAAGTTGGCGTGCATAATCATCAGGCTCTGGTGCTGATCAACCATTCCAACGGCACTGGCAAGGATATTCTGGCGTTGGCAGAGCGCATAAGAGCCGACGTTGCCGACGTGTATGGTGTTGAGCTTGAGATCGAGCCCCGTATCGTTTCAGGTTAGTCAGCGGGGAGAGGCGTTAACCAGAAACGGAACAATCTCCGCCAGGGGCAGATCCTGTTTGTCGGCGTCCTTGCGCCCCTTGTACTCCAGCGTTCCAGCGGCTACGCCCCGGTCTGATATAACCACCCGGTGGGGAATGCCCACCAGCTCCATATCCGCAAATTTCACGCCCGGTCGCTCGTTACGATCATCCAGCAGCACATCAAAGCCGGCCTGGGTGAGTTCAGCGTAAAGTTTCTCCCCGGCGGCCATAACATCCGGAGATTTGTGGGCATTCAGGGTGACCACCACCACTTCGAAGGGTGCAATCGCATCGGGCCAGAGAATGCCGCGATCATCGAAGTTCTGTTCGATGGCGGCCGCTACTATGCGGGACACACCCAGGCCGTAACAGCCCATTTCCACAATTGCGGTTTTGCCATTCTCATCGAGCACCGTTGCGTTCATCGCCTGGCTGTATTTGTTACCCAGTTTGAAAATATGGCCAACTTCAATGCCACGGCGAATCTCGAGGGTGCCTTTGCCGTCGGGGCTGGGGTCACCTTCAACTACGTTTCTCAGGTCTTCAATCCGGGCCAGCTCAACGTCCCGCAGCCAGTTCACACCGGTGAGGTGGAAGTCATCCTTGTTGGCGCCACAAACAAAGTCAGCAAGGTGGGCAGCGCTGCGATCGACGATAACAGGCACCGACAGGTTGACCGGGCCGATTGATCCGGGGGAACACCCTGTGGCCAGCTTTATTTCTTCATCCGTTGCCATAGTCAGTGGTTCAGCGACACCGGTCAGATTCTCTGCTTTGATCTCGTTGAGACTATGGTCGCCCCGCAGAATCAATGCCACCAGCCCCTGGCTGCTGTCGTCGGAGGCTTCACCATGCACCAGAAGTGTTTTCACACTCTGATGTGCAGGCATATTCAGGAACTGGGACACCGCCTCGATGGTTCGTTGTCCGGGGGTTGAAACCTCGGTCATTGGCTGGGTAGGGCCAGGGCGTTCGCCGGCGGGTGTTGCGGCCTCCGCTTTCTCAATATTGGCTGCGTATTCGCTGTCGGTACTGAACACAATGGCGTCTTCACCGGAGGATGCCAGCACATGAAACTCATGGGAGGCATTGCCGCCTATGGCACCGGAGTCTGCCTGGACTGGCCGGTAATCGAGCCCCAGACGATCAAAAATAGCGCAGTATGTCCGGTGCATGACCTGATAGGTTTCATCAAGAGATTCCGCATTCAGGTGAAATGAATAGGCGTCTTTCATCAGGAATTCCCGGGCGCGCATGATGCCAAAGCGTGGCCTGCGCTCGTCCCGGAACTTGGTTTGTATCTGGTAGAAGTTTGCGGGCAACTCTTTATAGCTTTTCAGCTCATTGCGAACCAGATCGGTGATGACTTCCTCGTGGGTGGGCCCGAAACAGAAGTCACGGCCGTGGCGGTCCTGCATCCGTAACAGTTCGCCACCATACTGTTCCCAGCGCCCGGATTCCTGCCATAGCTCTGCAGGCTGGACAGCCGGCATCAGCACTTCCTGAGCGCCGCTGCGGTCCATTTCTTCCCGGACAATGCGTTCAACCTTGCGTAATACCCGCAGACCCAAGGGCAGCCAGGTGTAAAGACCAGAGGCGAGTTTACGGATCATGCCAGCTCTCAGCATTAGCTGATGGCTGATGATTTCGGCGTCAGCGGGCGTTTCTTTTTTGGTGGCAATCAGGTAACGGCTTGCTCGCATTGTGTTTTCCGTGGAAGATTATTCAGGGTTTATTTGTAAGAGTCTTGCAGTTATTGTACGGAGCCTGCCGCACAAGGTACAGATCGATGGAGTGGCCCCTGTGAGTTTGACTGCTAAAGATGTTCAGGCCTTTATTTGCACCGGCGTGCCGATGGCGGAAGATATCGGTTTTACAATTGAAGAAGCCGGTTCCGGTTATGTGCGGGCCAGGATTCCTTTTAATGAGCGGATGGTTCGCCCGGGCGGCACCCTTTCCGGCCCAACCCAGATGGCGCTGGCGGATGCCGCGATGTATGCGGCCATACTGGCCACGCTTGGAAAAGTTGAGATGGCAGTAACCAGCAACCTCTCCATCAACTTCCTGCAGAAGCCCAAACCGATGGATCTCATCGCCGAGGCCACGGTGCTGAAAATGGGTCGCCGACTGGCCTTTTGCGAAGTTCGGCTGCTTTCCGGTGAGCCGGGAGAGGAGCTGCTGGTCGCCCACGTGACTGGAAGCTACGCCTTGCCGGGACCGCCAAAAGCTTGAGCTCGCTGTCAGGATAGGTAATTCAGCGGCAGCGATGTGCTATCGATCACACGTCTGAGTACAAAGCTCGAATGCACCCCGCTCACGCCCTGAATACGGGTGATCCGGTTGAGTAAAAAATGATGGTAATGGTCCATGTCCGGCACCACTACCTTGAGCATGTAATCGGCATCCTGGCCAGTAATAATGTAGCACTCCTGTACTTCCGGAAATTCCGCCACCTGTGACTCGAAGGCAGCAAAGCGTTCCGGCGTGTGGCGATCCATGCCGATCAGGAGAATTGCGGTCAGAGCCAGCCCGAGTTTTTTGTGGTCCAGTATGGTCACCCGCCGGACAATAATTCCGGCCTCCTCAAGAGCCCGTACCCGTCGTAAACAGGGGGATGGCGAAAGTCCGACTTTGTCAGCGACTTCCTGATTCGTGAGTTCCGCGTTCTGTTGCAATAATTCCAGAATACTTCGGTCAATTCGATCCAGCTTGACCAGGGAGTTCAGTTTTTTAGCCATTAAATGCTCATATTTGATTATTAAGTGACGCAATATTCTAAAAATACAGAAAAAACTTGTAAAAAAGCAATCATTATCTCGATAGCCTGTCGTAACATGTGTTAAGTCAATGAATCGATTAAGGATAGCAATCATGGCGTTTGATCATCGTAAGTATGTTCCGTTCAAGCCTGTCGCAAAAACCAATCGCCGCTGGCCGGACCGCGTTATCGAGCAGGCGCCACGGTGGTGCGCGGTAGACCTCAGGGATGGCAATCAGGCGCTGGTTAAACCTATGAATGTGGCCCAGAAACAACGTATGTTTGAGTTGCTGGTCAAACTCGGATTCAAGGAAATCGAAATTGGTTTTCCTGCTGCCAGCCAGCCGGATTTCGACTTCTGTCGTAAGCTGATCGAAGAACGCCGCATTCCTGAAGATGTACATATACAGGTGCTCACTCAGGCCCGGCCCGAACTGATCGAGCGTACCTATCTGGCGCTGGAGGGGGCTAAGCGGGCTATCGTCCACGTTTACAATTCCACCTCAACCGTTCAGCGGGAGCAGGTATTCAATCTCGATCGTGCGGGCATCAGGGAAATCGCAGTGGATGGCGCCCGGATTGTCAAAGCTCACGCCGCGAAACGGCCGGAAACCGAGTGGACGTTCCAGTATTCGCCAGAAAGCTTCACCGGTACCGAACTGGATTTTGCTGCAGAAGTTATCGATGCGGTCAATGAGGTATGGCGACCAGATCAGGGCCAGCCAGTCGTCATCAATCTTCCTGCGACCGTTGAGATGGCCACACCCAACGTGTTTGCAGACCAAATCGAGTGGATCTGCGACCACGTGAAATATCGTGAACACATCAGCATCAGCGTACATACCCACGATGACCGCGGTTGTGCCGTGGCGGCTGCGGAGTTGGCCGTAATGGCCGGCGCAGACCGGGTGGAGGGTACGCTCATGGGTAACGGCGAGCGCACCGGCAACATGGATCTGGTCACCATGGCGATGAATCTTTATTCCCAGGGTATTGATCCACGGCTG
>JBDNIR010000200.1:0-6250 GCA_041688195.1 Marinobacter sp. | reverse complement strand
ATATTGACCTGACGCGCCAGATACAGCAGTTCTTCACACTCTGCAGTGCACGGTCCGGCGGCGACGAGCATTAACCATTCTGCAGTCTCCACCTCGGGGCCGAATCGATCAGAGAGCGGTTCTCCATCGGCACCGTTAAGTCGCAGTTCTTCAACGGATACCGGCGGCTGAATCAGAATCCCATTGCTGCTGACTTCGTTCGGATTCATCCAGCCTGTGTAATACATCATGGTAGCGAGAATCATGGGCCCGAAGCCCACGGCAAACAGAACCAGTGCCATTCGCCGGCCACGATGGATCTGCCCGGGGGATGTGGGTGCCTTAGTCTGTTCAGCCATGGTGGTCATGAGTCCCTGAATCTGTTTTTCGGTAACTTGCGATTACGGTTAATACGATCAAGGCGATGGCCAGTGAAAACCACTGCACTGCATAGCCGTAGTGGGTCTGAGGCCCCATCAGATCTGGCGCCCAATCCGCAGCGAAACCACCCGGCTGCTGCCGCCCGTCCAATCTTACCAGATACTTCGCCACACCCCGCTCGATTCGTCTGGCGTCATCCACAGACAACGCCTGAACCCGGCGTGGCCATCCGGTTTCATCCGGGGAGTCGGCTAATACCGGAGGTTCTGGATAGGGGCCAACTCGCCCCCGCAAGGAAACCAATCCCTGCGGGGTAACGAAATCAGGCGTTTCCGCACGTTTACGCTTCCCGGCCACCCAGCCGCGGTTGATGACCAGCGGAGCACCGTGATTCGGATAGAAAACACTCAGAACTTCGTAACCCGGCACGCCGTCCCGGGTACGGTTATCCAGAAGCCAGTGAAATTGCTCAGAATAATGGCCAGCCAGCTCAACGGGCTGCCCACTTTCCAGACCCTGGTCCAGATGATCAGACCAGGACAAGGTTTCAGACTGCTGTTGCCACTGTTCAAGTAACGCCTGTTTCTCTGAAGCCCGCTCGAGCTGCCAAGCGCCCAAAGCAATCAGCAACGGCAGGAAGACCCCGGAGAAAATACCGAGGCGCCAGTCAAAATGCCACTTGCGAACACTTTTTGGTTTCTCGCTGACCATACTCTAGTATAGAGACCTCAAATGCGGATTACCCCGCACCGGTGAAGGAGACTGGCCCATGCTGAAAGTTTTAATTGTCGTGTTGATGCTGGCGGTGATCGTCAGTTTGTTCAGCGGCTTGGTTTTTTTGCTCAAGGACGACAGTACATCTCATCGCCTGGTCAATTCGCTCGCGGTGCGCGTAGGGCTAAGCCTGCTACTGCTTGTGCTCATTCTGGTCGCTCTATGGCATGGGGATCTTACGCTGAACCCCACGCCATAAAGGAAGTTCGTCAGAGGATATAGACGAATACAAACAGGCCGAGCCAGACCACGTCTACGAAGTGCCAATACCAGCTCGCTGCTTCAAAGCCAAAGTGTTTCTCGGCGGTGAAATGCCCTTTCTGGATACGAATCAGCATGATGGTAAGCATCAGTGTCCCCAGTATAACGTGGGCACCATGGAAACCGGTCAGCATGAAGAAGGTACTGCCGTAGATACCTGACCTCAGAGTCAAATCCAGTTCAGTGTAGGCCTGAACATATTCTTCCGCCTGCAATCCTACGAACAGCAAGGCCAATACAATAGTAGCGAGCAGCCATGCCTTTAACTTTTTCCGGTTCCCCTGCTTCAAGGCATGGTGAGCAACGGTCACAGTAAACGACGAAGTCACCAGCAGTATGGTGTTGACCAACGGCAGATGCCATGGATTGATTATTTCCTTCGGGGCCGGAAACGCTTCCGGATCCGGGTTGTTCAGCAACGGCCATGTCGCCTGGAAGCCTTCCCACAACATGTTGCTGCTACCCCGGTCACCCTCACCACCCAGCCAGGGAATCGCAAACGTGCGAGCATAGAACAGGGCGCCGAAAAAGGCGGCAAAAAACATCACTTCCGAAAAAATAAACCAGCTCATACCCCAACGGAAAGTCCGGTCCATTTGCGGGCTGTAGAGACCGTCATGGCTCTCCTTGATGACGCTGCCAAACCAGCCAAATAGCATATAGGCCATAATCAGGCCACCGACACCGAATGTGATCCAGGCCCCGGTTGTTGACTCCCCTTTGGAGCCGTTAACCATAATCGAAGCCAGGCCAAACATCGTGACCCCAAGTCCTACTGTGGCAATAATTGGCCACTTGCTCTGCTCCGGTACATAATAAGTCTGGTATGTCGCCATGACTGTGCTCCCGTCTACTTAACTTCTGGTGGCGTTGAGAAGGTGTGGTAAGGCGCCGGTGAAGGAACCGTCCACTCAAGCCCCTCAGAACCTTCCCAGGGCTTGGCCGGTGCTTTCTCGCCGCCACGAGCACACTTGACCACGATGAACAGGAACAGCAGCTGGGAAGCGCCGAACATGAAGGCACCAATACTTGAAATCATATTGAAGTCTGCGAACTGCAATGCGTAGTCGGGAATCCGACGTGGCATGCCAGCCAACCCGAGGAAATGCATCGGGAAGAAGGCCAGGTTCACACCCACAAACGACAGCCAGAAATGGGTCTGGGCGAGGGTTTCGTCATACATGTGGCCGGTCCACTTCGGCAGCCAGTAGTAAGCCGACGCGAAGATTCCGAAGATAGCACCCGGCACCAGCACGTAATGGAAGTGCGCGACCACAAAGTAGGTATCGTGGTACTGGAAGTCGGCCGGCGCAATGGCCAGCATCAGACCGGAGAAGCCCCCGATGGTAAACAGAATGACGAAGGCCACGGAAAACAGCATTGGCGCTTCGAAGCTGAGCGAGCCCCGGAACATGGTAGCGACCCAGTTAAACACTTTCACACCGGTTGGTACGGCGATCAGCATGGTGGCATACATGAAGAACAACTGGCCTGCGATGGGGATACCCACGGTAAACATGTGGTGAGCCCAAACGAGGAACGAGAGCAATGCAATGGCGCCCACCGCATAAACCATGGAGGCATAACCAAACAGGCGCTTACGGGAGAATGCCGGAATAATTTCCGACACCGCACCAAACGCCGGCAGAACCATAATGTAAACCTCGGGATGCCCGAAGAACCAGAACACGTGCTGGAACAGCACCGGATCACCACCACCAGCCGCATTGAAGAAGCTGGTGCCGAAGTTGATGTCCATCAGCATCATGGTCACCACGCCCGCCAGTACCGGCATAACAGCGATCAGCAGGAATGCAGTGATCAGCCAGGTCCAGACGAACATCGGCATTTTCATCAGCGTCATGCCAGGGGCCCGCAGATTGAGGATCGTCGCGATCACGTTGATCCCACCCATGATGGAAGAAATGCCCATGATGTGCACAGCAAAAATGAAGAAGGTCGTGCTTGGCGGTCCGTAAGTCGTGGACAACGGCGCGTAGAAGGTCCAACCGAAGTTAGGGGCACCGCCCTCCATAAACAGGGTGGAAACCAGAATCAGGAAGGCACACGGCAGCAACCAGAAGCTCCAGTTGTTCATCCGCGGCAACGCCATATCGGGCGCACCGATCATCAGGGGGATCATCCAGTTCGCCAAACCAACAAAGGCCGGCATGACCGCACCGAAAACCATGATCAGACCGTGCATCGTGGTCATCTGGTTAAAGAATTCAGGCTCCACAATCTGCAGACCTGGCTGGAAAAGCTCTGCCCGGATGACCATCGCCATCGAGCCGCCCAGCAGGAACATGGCGAAACTGAAGATCAGGTACATAGACCCAATGTCTTTATGGTTGGTTGTTAACAACCATCTTGAAAAGCCCTTAGCGGGACCGTGATGATGATCCTGGGCGTGGGTATCGATGACCGTACTCATGAAAAACCCCCGTAGCCGCGTGATTTCAATTGCCGGCGATGTTTATTTTGTCTGGAGAAAATGATCTCAGGCTTGGAGCAGACTTTGCCTCGATCCCGTCCTTTCACTCCCGATTCTTGTAATCAAACACTTCTTTTGGTGTGACCATCTCACCGGTGTCGTTACCCCAGGCGTTTCGCTCGTAGGTAATGACGGCAGCCAGATCAACTTCGCTGAGCTGTTCACCAAAGGCCTGCATAGAGGTACCGGCCTTGCCATTAACCACAATATCCAAATGCGCTTGCATATCTTGAGTGGTAATCGCACTGCCCTTGAGGGCGGGGAACGCCGGCGGCATACCGCTGCCATCAGCCTGGTGGCAGGCAGCACAGTTGGTAGCGTAGGCACTCTCGCCGCGCTCCATCAGCTCACCCAGACTCCAATCCTTCTGCGTTAGCTCACGCTCTGTCTGAGCACTCGCAATCTGCTCTGCTTTCCACTCGTCGTACTCGTCCTGGGGAACAGCTTTAACGACAACGGGCATAAAGCCATGCAGACGTCCGCACAGTTCGGTGCACTGGCCACGATAGGTGCCTGGCTCGTCAACTCGCGTCCAGGTTTCGTTGATAAAGCCCGGAATCGCATCTTTCTTGACGCCAAACGCCGGCACCCACCAAGAATGGATAACATCGTTGGCCGTTACCAGGAACCTGACTTTTTTACCGACCGGAATCACCATCGGGTTATCAACTTCGAGCAGATAGTTCTCGCCTTTATCAAGACGATTATAGATCTGATCCTGCGGGGTAGTAATGTTCGAGAAGAATCCGAACTCTTCATCGATGTAATCGTACTTCCAGCGCCACTGGTATCCGGTAATCTTGATATCGATGTCGGATTCTGCCGAATCGTACATATCAACAAGGGTGGCGGTGGCAGGAATGGCCATGACGACCAGAATTACAAAAGGAATAACCGTCCAGAGCACCTCGACAACGGTGTTCTCGTGGAAGTGAGCAGGCTTGTAGCCCTTTGACTTGCGATGCGCAAAAATAGACCAGAACATGACCCCGAAGACGGCAATGCCGATCACGACGCAAATCCACAGGATGGTCATGTGTAGACCATAAATCTCGTTACTGGTGCCGGTTACGCCCGGCGCCATGTTTAACGTCCAGTCCGCCATTGCTTGGCCGGATACCAGACTCGCGCCCAAAAGGGCGCCTGCCCGCTTTGCGTGCACACGCATAACGTGTCTCCACAGAGTATTGTTCTTTTGATGACAAAATCCGCTATCAGGCTGCCCAGAAATGGCCAACAAGAATTCGGGTCACTTGTCCGTATGTTCTGCGTGATACCATCTGCTTCTGCTGCAGAAAGTATTGCTTCACGTCAATTCGGGTTCCGGAGGGTGCTCTTCCACACGCCGCCAAATCAAAAACGGAAGTCTTTCACGATTAATAGGCGTGCAGTATAGACGCGGGCCGGGCAAAGTCTCAAAGCATTGATTAAAATTTAAGTGTCTTTAAAAGACATTAATTATAACAAAAAAGAATATATCGACTTTTGGATAAGACCGAATGGAGCTTTAAATTACCGTGATCCGTCGTTCTAACAACACAGATCTCCTGTCCGGAATCGATCGCCGGCTTTGGGCACTGGCATGGCCTCTGATGCTGACCAACCTTACTGTCCCGCTGCTCGGGCTGGTTGACACCGCTGTGCTGGGCCATCTTGAAAACCCGCAATATCTGGGGGCCGTGGCGGTCGGGGCGAACCTTTTCAGCATTCTCTACTGGACCTTCGGTTTCATGCGCATGGGGACCACGGGATTGGCAGCTCAGGCCTTTGGGCGTAATGATTCTTTTGGCCAGATCGCGCTTTTAGTGAGATCCATCCTGCTCGCGGCGGTCATTGGACTGCTTTTACTCCTGTTTCATCGGCCATTAATCAGCCTCGGGCTGTATTTGATGAGCCCCAGTGACGAGGTTGCCCGGCTGGCCGAAGATTACGCCAGTATCCGGATATGGAGTGCTCCGGCCGTATTGTGTCAGTACACGCTGGTGGGATGGTTAATCGGTACCCAATTTCCTCGCGGCCCCATGTTGATGCTGATCATTGCGAACGGGCTGAACATCATTCTGGATGTGACATTTGTCACGATTCTGGGTTGGAACGTCCGTGGTGTCGCTCTGGCGACGGTGCTCGCAGAATATTCTGCAGCTGCCCTCGGGTTCTGGCTGGTTTCCCGGCGCATGCCAGATGGCATGAAACTGAGCTCGGCGCTGTTCGGTCAACTTTCAGATTACGGCCGCATTCTGCAAGTCAATCGCTACATCATGGTCCGCACCATCGTCTTACTGCTGGTGCTAGCGTTTTTCACCGCCCAAGGCGCTCAACAAGGCGACGTCATCCTTGCTGCCAACGCCGTGTTAATCACCT
>JBDNIR010000199.1:0-2642 GCA_041688195.1 Marinobacter sp. | reverse complement strand
GGGATGCACAGCACCACGTCGACACCAAGAGCTGCCAGCGCCTCGAGTTTCTGGCGAAACTCCATCAAACGCGGAGGTGCCTCACGGCCCTGAAAAAATTCACGGGGCTGCGGCTCAAAGACCATTACAACGCTCGGCAACCGAAGCTTCTCTGATTGCTCCTGCACTTGTTTAATAATGGTCTGGTGGCCCAGATGCATGCCGTCAAAGTTACCAATGGTCGCTACACAACCGTTGCCGAGAGACGCTCTGGTTTCCCCGGACAGCGATTTCAGGTTAGTCAGGCCTCGGATCAGCCGCATCTAGTGCACACCTTAAAGCGGGTGGTGGTGAGAAAGCCCGCGATTATAACCTATCTGCTTTGCTGCGATAAGGCTTGCCGTCCGCAACCTGCCGGTTCATTTAAGACGGAAGTGACGTACACGCACACCCGCCAGAGCCAGCGCGATAAAGTAAACCAGCGCCCCGGCCACCACCAGAATCGACATATCCGTCGCCCGCTGCATACCACCGGCAGCGAGCCAGCTATTAACCGGTGCCTGCAAATATACGATCACAGCGCCAAGAGCCACGTTGGCTGCCAGAAGCTGAAACAGGAATTTGCGCCAGCCCGGCTGGCTTCGCCATGCACCTTCTTTTTTCAGCCCACGCCACAAAAGCCCGGCATTAAGCCAGGCTGACAGCGATGTCGCCAACGCCAGGCCAGCATGGGCGAGCGGAAAAATCAGTATCAGGTTCATCACCATGTTGGCCACCATGGCAATAATGCCGATTTTGACCGGCGTGCGCGTGTTCTGACGGGCAAAGTATCCCGGCGCCAGCACCTTGATGAGCATAAAGGCCAACAGGCCAACCGAATAGGCCCTGAGACTCTGAGCCGACATACCGACATCCCGGGCGGTCACCTCACCGTAGTAAAACAGTGTCGCGATCAGGGGCTCAGCCAGCAACGCAAGGGCCAGCGCTGCTGGCAGGCCAATCAGCAGCACACCCCGAACGGCCCAGTCCAGCGTGGCGGTAAACTGGCCGATGGATTCAGCGGCGTGCTTCCTGGACAGGTTTGGCAAAATGACCGTAGCGATCGCAATGCCAAACACACCAAGCGGCAGCTCAGCCAGGCGATCGGAATAATACAGCCATGAGACGCTGCCGGTTTGAAGAAAAGACGCCAATACCGTATCAAGCATCAGGTTAATCTGACTCACTGACACACCGAACAATGCTGGCGCCATCAGTGTCAGTATGCGTTTAACGCCTTCGTGCCGATAATCCACTTTCGGACGGGGCAACAGCCCCAGCCGCATCAGGAACGGTAACTGGAAAAACAGCTGCAGAGCCCCTGCAATCAGTACTCCCCAGGCCAGCGCCATCACCGGGGTTTCCATCAATGGTGACAGGAAGACAGCCGCCGCGATCATCGTGAGATTCAATAATACCGGTGTAAACGCAGGAATCGCAAAGCGGTCGTAGCTGTTGAGGATGGAGCCGGCAAACGCCGTCAGGGAAACCAGTAACAGGTAGGGAAAAGTAATCCGCAGCATATCGCTGGCCAGGGAAAACTTCTCGGCCTCGTCCATAAAGCCTGGCGCGAAGACTGCAGTAAGTACCGGCGCCCCAAGCATCGCGACCAGCGTAACGCCAAGCAGAACGAGCCCCAAAGAACCGGCCACCGCATTCACCAGGCGCCGAACCTCCGAGATGGACTGCTGCTGGCGATAGGAAGACAACACCGGCACGAAGGCCTGGTTGAACGCACCCTCCGCAAACAGTCGCCGGAGGAAGTTGGGAATTTTGAACGCCACGAAGAACGCATCCGCGGCCGTGCCCGCGCCAAAATAGCGGGCAATAACCATATCCCGGACCAGACCGATAACCCGGGACAACATCGTCATCATGCCCACCACACCGGATGATCTCAGCAACCCTGATGCCCTGGGCGGCTCGGCAGGCGGTTTATCAGCGGGTGGTTTGATCGACATGAGGGTGGTCGTCCTTGCTCATCGGGTAGCGGCGGCCGGGAGTTTATCACAGGCTTGCAGACGGGCCGATCATCCAGTATACATAACAGCCCATATATCGGCTTCGGACTTGACATTACGGGCCTCAGACGGCATAATCTCGCGTCATTTAATTCGAGGCGCCGGATGTTCGTACGCCCGCGATTGAGCCAGAAACGCATTCAGTTATTTTCAGGAGTTACACGGTGGCAAATACCCCGCAAGCCAAGAAGCGCGCACGTCAGAACGAGAACCATCGCAAGCATAACGCCAGCTTGCGCTCGATGGCGCGCACGTACATGAAGAAAGTTACTGTCGGCATTGAGTCCGGTAATTACGAAGAAGCCCAGGCCGCTTACCAGAAATGTCAGCCAATCATCGACAGCATGGTAAACAAGGGTGTTTTCGAGAAGAACAAGGTTGCCCGCCAGAAGAGCCGCATGGTCGCCAAGATCAAAGGCCTGAAGACCGCGTAAGCGATCTTTCGAAGAAAAACCGGCCAAAGCCGGTTTTTTTATGCCTGCAATTCACGCTCTAATGTCAGACGATCACCATATTATCCCGATGAATCAGCTCCTCATCGGAAATATAGCCAAGCACCTCGGTAATGCGGTCACTTGAGCGGCCTGCAATGGCTCGCGCTTC
>JBDNIR010000198.1:0-4522 GCA_041688195.1 Marinobacter sp. | reverse complement strand
CCTGCAAGAACTTGCGTGCTACCGCACCAGCCGCTACCCGCATGGCGGTTTCCCGGGCCGATGACCGGCCACCACCACGATAATCGCGGAAGCCATACTTGTGCTGGTAGGTGTAATCTGCGTGTGCAGGGCGGAACTGCTCGGATATTTTCGAGTAGTCTTTCGAGCGTTGGTCGGTGTTCTCGATCACCATACCGATCGGTGTGCCCGTGGTTTTACCTTCGAAAACACCCGACAGGATGCGAACTTCATCCGCCTCACGTCGCTGGGTTGTATGTCGGGAAGTGCCGGGCTTTCGCCGATCCAGATCGCCCTGGATGTCGGCTTCAGACAGTTCCAACCCTGGCGGGCAACCATCGATGATGCACCCAAGGGCAAGGCCATGACTCTCACCAAAGGTGGTCACAGTAAACAGCTTACCGAAAGTATTTCCAGACATAATTCATCATCTTATATTGTTAAATTAAATCAAATTCTATTTCTTTGCAGCCGACCACGCCGCCAGATCTTCAGCCGTCAGAAGAAACACTCCGTCTCCACCCTGCTCAAACTCCAGCCAGATAAACGGCAGGTCCGGGTAGGCCTCTTCAAGAGCGGGCCAGCTATTACCAACTTCTACAATCAACAGCCCGCCAGGGTTCAGGTGATCAGGCGCCTTGGCCAGAATACGATGAGCGATCTCAAGACCGTCTTCGCCGGCGGCTAGTCCCAGCACAGGCTCATGATGGAATTCATCCGGCATGCTGGCCATGTCATCTGCATCCACGTAAGGAGGATTGCTCAGGATAAGATCATAGCGTCCGTCAAGCTGGGCGAAAACATCCGATTGCACCGTTCTGACCCGGTCACCCACCCCATGCATGGCGATGTTGGCTTCTGCCACTGCCAGCGCATCGGTTGATATGTCGGACAGATCAATCTCGGCATCGTCAAAAACCGTCGCCGCCGCAATACCGATACAGCCGCTGCCCGTGCACAAATCCAGAATGCGTTCCACAACTTTATCACCAAGCCAGGGCTGGACACCCGAAGCAATGAGCTCCGCCAGCGGCGAGCGGGGCACCAACACGCGCTCATCAACCTGAAATGGCATGCCCATAAACCAGGCCTCGCCCAACAGATACGCCAGAGGTATGCGCTTGCCGACCCTCCGCTCAAGACGCTCCAGAATCAGATGACGCTCTTCCCAGGTCAGGTTGGCGTCCAGAAACAGCGTATTGTTCTCCAACGGCAGATGCAGCGTACGCATTACCAGCTGTACCGCCTCATCCCATACGTTGTCAGTGCCGTGACCATAAAACAGTTCCGAAGCGGAAAATCGTGACGAGGCATAACGCAGAAAATCACGGACGGTTTTTAAATCATTAATCGGGTGAGTCACAGAGGGCCGGTTCCTGAATTCTTGAGTAGCGATGAGTTCCGCCATTTAACGGCATTATACGCTGAATATTATTCCATCTGCAGCCCAGGCCCAGGCCTGCCTCGGAAGCCTGGAAAATCTGCGCTACAGTGACAACGCTCCGGAGCTGCTTTCATCCCGCTCGAAACGATCCAGTGCCGCCATCATGCGTTCGCGGCCTAACTGGATCAATTCTGGGGCCTTATGATAGTCGTATGCACTGGAGGCATTTTTCGGGATATTGATCAGGAGATCTGGTGGATAGCCTGCCAGCTTGTACTGCACCAAGGCACTTTGCATGGTTTCGATGGCCAGGTTCATCACATCAAACTTACCAATCCCGAGCTTATCCCAGGCGATGGTGTCGGGATCTTCATCGGGTTTATGATCAGAATGCTTTTTTTCGACTTCCTTCTTTTGCGCTTCTTTGCTGATCTTGTCTTCGGTCGTTTCCTCATCGCCAGGCGGCTTGCCACCAAAACCTTTCAGTAAGTCCCAGTCAAACCAGCGGGACGCCTTACCCCGCATTCTGCCAACCCACTCTTCGAGGTCACTGTCCGGCCCATCAGCAAAGGCTGCATCCGGTATACGATGGCGGCGATCATCCTCGCCACTGAGGTTAACCGCGAAAATAAGGTCGGCGTGGGATGAGATCGTCGGCACGATAGGCAACGGATTCAGTAAAGCACCATCCACCAGCACGCGTCCGTTGAGTACTACCGGCGTAACCACACTCGGAATTGCCACAGAAGCCCGAATGGCCTTGTGAAGAGGCCCCTCCTGAAACCAGATTTCCTTATGCGCCAAAAGATCCGTGGCCACCGCCGTATAGGAGATAGGCAAGTCCTCAATCCGGATGTCACCAATCATCTCGCGCACCACGGTGAATATTTTCTCACCCCGGATGGCGCCTGCCGCTGACAATGAAATATCCAGCAGTCTAAGGACATCAAACTGGCCCAGCCCGGTAACCCAATCTTTGTAATCTTTCATTTTACCCGCAGCATACACACCACCGATCAAGGCTCCCATGGAGCAGCCGGAAATCGCAATAATTTCGTAATCACGCTCTACCAACGCCTCAATCGCGCCGATATGAGCGTAACCTCTTGCTCCGCCACTGCCCAGAGTCAGGGCAACGGTTTTACGCTTGGGTGGTTTTGTCTCGGTGTTCCCGGTTTCGCCAGCCTTGTCATTATCTCCAGGGGTATCTTCTGCCGGGTCGGGGGCCTTGCTCATCCGTTATATCTCCATGGCATCTGGCGCATCGGGCTCAAGGGGCCCTGACCACCATAATTTCAATTCTGTCACCCTGTCGCCCGGGGTCAGTAAATGCGAGCGCAGGCCCCACAATAATCGGTGTTATCTGGTTTTTGCGAACGCCGCTTTTACCAAGCAATACCGTCATTGACTCCACCGCATCCTTGGCCCGACGAATCGATTCCTCAAAGATACCCTGGTCTCCGAGAGTCGAGTAGCTCAGCAGTATCACCCTGTCGGTTTCGGACTGCGTCCATTCCTGCAGGAGCCGGCGGTCATTTGCATCCCAGTCAAAACGGTAGGTCACCCCACCCGACCAGGGCACGATGATCGGCCCGCGCAAGCGTGAGGAGCTGGTATGAAACCCTGGTATTGCTGAACCTTCAGGGACGGAGAGCTGCTCTGTCCACACGTATTCCCGCTGATTGCCCCGGGTTACGGTATAAACCAGTACCACGTGGATAGCGTCATCTACATCCCGGTAGGCTGCAGCAACATAATCCTGATCGGCGTCGCGGCCATAAAGCGTGGCCTCATTAAATATCTGATTCGCCCAAACATTGCTTCGCCCGCAGTCTCTGCCAGTACACTCGAACAAAATGACCGCGTTACGCGCAGCCAGCTCTTTCAGATAGTAATCCCTGGCTTCATCACGGCCAGAGTCGGGGCTGATTTGCAATCGCTGGCCAGCGCCGCGTACCGCAAGCCGGACCAGAGAGGCGGACCGAATTTCATTGTTGACCTCCCGAACAGCACTCAGCAGGATGCGATGGCTCGGCGAAACAATCGTGCGCTCTGTTTCGAGAGTCGCAAGCGGAAAAGGCTCTATTTTTTCCGCTTGTACCGCGGACACCCACAACATGAGAACCGCCAAACAGCCAATAGCACGCCCGGCACCAAGTACGTTACAGCTCATGAAACAAAAACTCCTTGATCGCTGCCTTGATAGGAGCGGTATCACCATCCAGGTGACAATGATGTGAACCTGGTACTACGACCTTTTTGAAGGAAGGGACCGCCTCAAGGCGCGATTGCCCGCTTTTTCGCTGACTCAGGAGACCATGTTCTGCAAGAATCAGAAGCGTGTCGGTGGTGACTGTCTGTAAAATAGAGACAGCCTGGGATTCCGCATACATCATCGGTGAAGGATGGCGCAGTCTGGCATCAGTCCTCCACTGAAAACCGTCATTTACCGGTTTCAGGCTCCGCGGCACCAACGTCATCGCTGCTTGATGAGAAAGCGGACTCAGCCCGCCCTCCCGCGCTTTTGCAGCGTCGGCTACGGTTTTGTAGCGGGCACTGCGGCCCGATCCCGCGATACGTTTCACGATACTCTTCCGAAGCTGTCCGACAACATCGTCTGCGCCTTTGCTGATCGGCCCGAGACTGTCAATCATCACCAGCTTACGGACCTTCTCCGGGAAGGCGGCCGCATATAACATAGCGACAATACCGCCAAGGGAATGAGCAACCAGATCAACCGGCTGCTCAAACTCGCTGTCAATGAGCACGGCGAGATCGGCAACATAATCTGCCAACAGATAGCTCTGACCCAACGGCCTGTGATCTGATAACCCATGCCCGGCCATATCCACAGCGTATACGTCAGCGCAGTCCTGTAGTCCCGGCGCCAGATGAGTAAACGACAGGCTGTTATCCAGCCAGCCATGAAGCATGATCACGGGAGGGTGCCGGGATGAAGGTGTATTTACGGGCCACTGGAGGCCTGACAGAGACATGTACGGTAGCGACCAGCGCATTTCATGGCAGCTTGTCACGCTGTTTTTGCTGGCCTCGGAAACGAGAGATTGTGTCATTGAACGGGGCTGCGCCTTACATGGTATGGGTCGGTCGATCTGAACT
>JBDNIR010000197.1:0-6171 GCA_041688195.1 Marinobacter sp. | reverse complement strand
TGGCTGGTAGTTAGAAACGTACACTTTTCTGGCTGGCCGAAGTTCCATTGATCAAGGACAGCGAAACGATCAAACCGGGTTTTCAGTTGGTCCCTCAGTTCTTTCTGATACTTCATATGCAACGCGGTATAGGGAGCGTCGACTGTCTTCCACTCGTTAGCCAGATATACCGCCCGAGCCAAAACCATCAATGCTTTGTCGTAAAATACGTGGTCAGTTCCTTTCTTCGGGAGCAGGAACCGAATGGTGTTGCGATGTTTGCTGATGAATTCTTTCAGCCATTTACCGAGATCACCATCGGTCACACCCGGACTGGGGATAACCAAGATCGGGATTCGATTGTCCCAGTTCTGGGGATGATCACGTTCTTCAATTTCTGACCACGGATCTTTATCCCAGCTACGCTTTAATACCAAGACCCTGTTACCTTGAGAGACGCCATCCGCACCAGCAAGCACATACCGAATTTCATCAGCCAAATGATCAAGATCGGATCCGTTTTCAAACAACCGATCATTTTTAGCATGAGCCATCAACTTCGCTTGGGGGTTTTCTTCATTCAGGAACACCAACCGACTACCCTTACGGTGGATGTTGAAGCTGTTCTCTTCTATCAGGGCCAGTTCCGCCTGGAATTGGTTGTCGTCAATCGGCTTACCCCGTGTGATATCGACCTGTAAAACGTGGGCCTCGGCGCCTGCCTGGCTTTCCAAAGACAACGAGCGTAGCCAAAGGGAACTGAGTACATCCTCCAGATGAGGCACCCTCTGGCCACTTGCACGCAGGGCCTGCTCGACTGCATCCTTGTTCCGAAGTGCTTTATCGCGCAGATTTCTGTGTATGGAATTCGCAACAGAATCCAACAACGATGCAACACCGCTTTTTTCGTTGGTTAGAGAAAAGTCTGCAGCCGTTAAAACAGGGCTTTTTTCACCCGCTGTTTTGAACACGTCTACCAGAATGCGCAGAAGGTCCCTTGTTTCCTGGGTGTCGGTTGCAATAAGAACCTGATCGTCGAGCAATTGCATCAGCTCCGGCGAAAAAGGCCATGCCTCGATAAAATCTCGCAGCTTAGATTCGTGTTCTGATCCGGAAACATGGTTGAGACGAAGAAATTCATCGAGGTGAGGACGGATCAATGTCTGAATATCGCTAGCCTGGACATTTAGGCGATTTTCAAAGATGCGATAAAGCAACAAACGCTGGCGATCCCGCTTGGCCTGCGGGCCTTTGAAATCGACTCGAATCGGATTTACACGGTAAATTTGCTGTGCGGCATCGGAAGAACCATCACGAACCGAGACGACCAAGCTAAGCAGGTCTGGGTTATTCTCTGCAATTTGAGAAAGAATCTGGATAAAATTGAAGGCCCATGTCCGCCAAGGGTACTGTTTACTGTTTGTCAGACCCTCATACCAAGTTTGAAACTCATCCAGAATCAGCATAGTCGGCTGATCCTGGAACATCTTCAAAACAATGTCGTACCCTGGCACCTCAGTTTTCTGATCACCCTTGTGCTCCCAGATTCCCTGCGCGATTTTTCCGTGCTGGTGCTGATCGAACAGCAGATCCCAGAGAAATTTATACTGATGCAATTCCATGCTTTGCGCAATAACGTGCATATTGTTTCGGAGCTTGACCTGTCCCAGCACCTCATTTTTGGTTGAAGCTGCCCAGTCTTTACACCATGCCTCCCCCGCATCAGGGTCTTTCAACATGTGGGAGATTGCAGCCATAAGATGTGACTTACCCTGCCCTCTGGTGCCAATAATAACCACCGGCCGAGCCTGCCCAGGCTGAATGGCCTCAACTGTCTTCAGCAGGTCAACGGATGGGTAAGTAATATCAAGAAAGTCCTTAGCTGAACGATCCAACGCCCCAGTTCCGCGCCTGTTGGTGAAGCTGATTATCGTTCCGCTCAGGCGGCGACCGGCAAATTCTTCGCGTAGTGTCAGTCCCAGCATTGGGGCTCCTTTGTTTACAGAATCTCCGATAGCGATAGAGCTGGTCCGAGCCTCAGTGCTTGGCGTGAGGCTCTCATCTCAGACTTCAGATCCAGACAAATACTCAGTGCACATATTAGCCCACTATTCGGAACCGATAGGTAGGCTAGGCCATTGTAGTTATTTAGCGTCAATACTGCTTGATCTGGAACTGGAATCCAAGCTTCGAGCTCTGCATGGGATGCGCTTTTTGCGACATCTTTATTACTCGACATCGCGTCATCCCCGTTACTCGTCACTATCAACCTCAACTACCTAAAAATTTTCCCTAAGTCCCGGTCGAAATTCAAAAAATGCTAACCCTAGTATATGGTGCAGTTCATGTAGCCGACACAGACGGAACTAAAGGGCAGCGCTCACTGATGCAGAACCCATACGTGTCACACCTGACAGTCAAGAATTTCAGATCCTGCGTAGACGTAACGGCGCTACTATCGCGTTTCACACCGCTAGTGGGTTACAACAACGCAGGGAAATCCAATATCCTTACATCACTTGCATGGCTCCTGAGAGGCAGACTGCTCAGCGAATCCGACTTCTTTGATACCGACGCAGAAATATCTGTGGAGGGAGTGATTGAGGGGATAACACCTGACATCCTGGACCGGCTTCACGATAATCATCGCACCCGCATCCAGGAACGCCTCGAAAGCGAGTGTTTGAAGATTCGGCAACACCAACCAGCCGACGCCACCAAAAAGTCTGATGTGAAGCTTGAGGTCTATAACCCACAAACTGAGAGCTTCGGGCCCCCTCCGAATGGCCTTGAAGCGGGTATTAGCAAGCTGTTCCCCGAGCCAATCAGAATCGGAGCTATGGAAAATGCCGCAGAAGATGCCACTAAAGCCAAGACCTCCAATACCATCGGTAAACTGCTAAACGAGCTGAGCAAAGGAGTCCAGGAAGCCCACCACCAAGAAATAGAGGAACACTTGGAGGCTGTAAGGGGATTTATAGATTCCTCCGGCGCTAACCGTTTCGGTGCTCTGTCGGAAATCGACGAAGCCATCAACGAGAAAATTTGCAGTTTCTTCCCGGGTGTTAACGTCAAACTGCACTTCCCCGTCCCGGACTTCACAGAGCTATTTTCTAAGGGCACGGTCAAAGTCTTCGAGGACGAGAACACACCTCGGGACTTCGAAAATTTGGGACACGGTGCTCAACGATCGATTCAGATGGCTCTCATCCAATACCTCGCAGAGATTAAGCAAACCGCAGACGTTCCGACGACTACGCTCCTGCTAATCGATGAACCGGAACTTTATCTCCACCCATTTGCGATTGAGCAAATTCGGACAGCGTTGCTAACCCTCTCCAAGCATAGCTATCAAGTCGTCTTTTCAACCCATTCTCCGCAAATGGTGACCTCCCATCATGCACATCACACGCTTCTCGTCAGGAAAGAAAACCGTCGAACAAAAATTCGAAGACGATTGGAAGATGCAATCCGGGATATTGAACCGAGGGCGGAACATCAGATAGCACACCTTTTTTCTCTTACCCAGTCCCACGCTTTCCTTTTTGCTGACAAGGTGGTTTTAACAGAGGGCAAAACTGAGCATCTTTTGTTACCTACCCTGTACGAAGCGATGATCGGCCGAACCCTCGGGCAGGATCAAATTGCTCTCATCCCAGTAGGCGGAGTCGATAGTCTTGCCAAGTGTATACGCATTCTTCAGCACATGGACATTCCCGCGGTAGCCATTGCAGACCTGGATTACGCTTTGAGAGGTGCGATTGATTCCAACATGGTAGACCGCGAGGATCCAGCGCTCGTTAATCTACGCGCTATACTAACGACGCTTGCGAATCAGAATGTTATGGCTCTCGATCAAAACGGGCTGCCCTCAAAAAAGCACAGCCCTGTTTCACCCTCTATGGCCTTCGAAATACTTGCTGAACAGGCGGAAGCAACAACGTTCATAAATTCCGTCCATCAACAGTTAAGAAACCATAACGTTTGGGTCTGGAAGCGCGGTGCGATCGAACCTCACCTGGGACTAGAGGGAAAAGGACCAACCCACTGGTCCAGCTTCAGCTCTAGGCTAGCCGAAGAAGGTGTAGAGGAAGTTTGTGCAGATCATCAAACCATACAAGAGCTGTTCGACTGGATTCGAAAGCAGCAGTAACCATTTATCGACCAGGAAGGAGGAATTCGTGGACGCAGACGACCATCCCATAGAAAATATCTTTGCAGAAGCTCGCCGTTTCATGATTCCTCTTTATCAGCGAAAGTATCAGTGGGGTGACAAAAGACTAGGCCCCTTCTGGGAAGATATCGAAGCCAAGGCAACGGAGGTACTCGAAGGCGACAGTAAGTTCCAACATTATATGGGGGCGCTGATCCTGGCTCCCATAGGAGAAGGTGCCCAAATCGGTGTCACTCCAAAAGTCCAGGTTGTCGACGGACAGCAAAGGTTAACAACATTTCAGCTCTTCCTTGCTGCTGTCAGGGAGGTAGCCCGGCAGTTCCAGTGTGATGACATCGTAAAGCACACAGAGGACTACCTCTTTAACAAGCTAAAAAGCAAAGATAAAGATCCTCTAGCTAGATTCAAACTCATCCCAACTCCATCTGATCGGAAGATATTTCACGACATCCTTGATAAGGATTACAGTGAAATAAGAGAGCAATACAAAAGCTATTATTGGGGTACAACGGTCCCCAAAAATACAGATGCCAGAGCTCTCCGGGCATTCCATATTTTTCACGACAACATTAATGCTTTCGCAAAGTATGGCACTACTGACAGAGACGAGATTTCCAGCTCGATACTGTCAGAAGAGCAAGTGTCCCAAGCCGATATCGAGGAACGAATTGAATCCCTCCTAAAAGCTGTTCTTAACCGAATGAAGCTTGTGGTGATCACGCTTGGAGAAGATGACGATGCACAAGTTATTTTCGAGACCCTGAACTCCAAGGGCGAGCCATTGCTCGCAATGGATCTAGTCCGCAATAACATCTTCCATCGGGCAGAAAAAGAGGGTGCATCTGCTGACAATCTCTATCATGAACTGTGGGATCCATTCGATCACGATTGGTGGAGGGCGCCCGCCCCGAATGCACGACCAAAAAGGCCGCGGATTGATCACTTTCTGGCTCATGTACTAGCTGCAGAGACCGGGGAGAAAATATCGTTACGTGAACTGTATGCCGAGTATCGTTCTTTTGCCGTGCCCCGAGGCAAACCTCGTTTTGATGTGGTTGAAAAGGAACTCAGGCTTCTCGAAAAGTATGCGCCGATTTACGAGACCTTGGAGGGTCGTAAAGAGTCGGATCAGATCCTAATCTGGCTAGGAAAAAAGCTGGCAACCTGGCAGGTCACAACTGCCTACCCTATCGCGATGCAGGTCGCAGCCTCAGACTTACCGGATGAGGACCGTCGAAATATTGCGAAGTTAATCTACTCATATATCGTAAGACGCGCGCTTTCCGGACTCACTGCAAAAAATTTAAACAGAGTCTTCCAAGCAATTGCCGCACATTTTTTGAAAAATGGTACTTCACTAGTAGCGTTTAAAGATTTCTTTGCCGATAGAACAGGCGACAGTACCCGTTTTCCAAACGATCGAGAGTTCAAGAAAGGAATACTCACACAACCTGCTTACCAGCTGGCTCCGGGCTCTCGAATTAGAGATGTGCTTTGGGAGCTAGAACTGTCATCCAGGACAAACTTCGCCGAACAAATAGAAATGCCCTCTGGCCTCCAAGTGGAGCACGTCATGCCAGTTCAGTGGGGACAGCTATGGTCTTTCGGCGGGGGTGAATTACTCGATATATACTCGGAGGATCCAAGAGCTACCGCTAGAAACCGAGTCATCCATAGCTTGGGTAATTTAACGCTACTCACCGGTGGACTAAATAGCTCCTCTAGCAATTACGGCTTCTCTGACAAAAAAGCCAAGTATGCTGAGCATACGACGCTATTTCTGAACCGTTATTTTTCAGGCCATGACAACTGGGATGAAGAAGTCATTGAAAAGCGGGGGAATGACCTCGCAGACAAGGCGATAACGATATGGCCCGGACTCTGAATTGGGCATCATTATGATGGCTAATGAAGGTCAAGTACGAGCAAAAGCAGCCGCCCGGGCGGCTGTAGAGCCGCAAATCTCGACCGCACAATATATTGATGCTCTGGGCGTCGACGTGACAGACCCGGACGGC
>JBDNIR010000196.1:0-5607 GCA_041688195.1 Marinobacter sp. | reverse complement strand
GCGGATCGATACCGTCGACGCCCATGGTGACAATTTCTTTCTTGAGTTTGACTTTGGTGCGCTTGAAAGGCTGGATATCAACCACGGATTCCTTGTAGTCGATGCCTTTAAAACGATGGTCACTGGCCAGCCAGTGTTTGATGGCATCGATACCCTGGCGGCTGCCGGCAATGGTGCCATTGACGCCTTCACGGGCCAGTAGCAGGGTGCCGCACACCTCGTGTTGCTGCATTAAATCCAACAGGGGCTGGCGAAGGGACTTAAAATCATTCAATACTGCGAACTTATAGAGTGCGCAGACAACAACGTCGTTCATGGTTTTCTCCTGCGGGCCGGACCGTAAATCCGGAGCATGGGTTGCTGGGCTTATTCAATCAAACGAATGCCTTCTTTCTCGATCAGGATCAGGTGTTTTTTGTAGAGCGCGCCGATGGCTTGCTTGAAGACCCCTTTACTGACATTAAAGGTCAAATAAATCGCCTCCGGAACACTTTTGTCATTCAACGGCAAAAAGCCATTGCTGGCCTTGAGCGCGTCAATGATCGACTCGGCGAATTCACTGACTTTGCCGTAACCCGGCTGGTAAAGGCTCAATTCAACCTTGCCATCCTGCCGGATGCGCCGGACGTAGCCCGCGTGAGTCTGGCCTTTACGGACCACTTTGAAGATCTGGTCATGGTAAAGCAAACCCCAGAATTCGTGATTAATCACAGCTTTTATGCCGAGGTCGGTGGTATCGCCGATCACCAGGCTGACTTCCTGGTTGTCAGTCAGACCCTCGGCCTTGTCCTTGATAAAGCGATTGAGCTTGGTGGTTGCCGCGAGACGGCCGGTGTTGTCTTCGTAGATATAGACCAGGTAGGAGCGACCTTCCTGCATCCGGACGCCCTGCTCGGAGAAGGGCACGAACAAATCTTTTGACAGCCCCCAGTCGAGGAAGGCGCCCACGTCAGACACCGACACCACCTTCAACCAGGCGCACTCGTTCACTTCGGCTTTAGGCGTTTCCATGGTGGCAATGGGGCGGTCTTCTGAGTCCAGTGAGACGAAAACCATCAGCTTGTCACCCGGTTTGCACCCGACGGGAACGTATCTGGCTGGTAGCAACAGTTCGCCCATCGACCCGGCATCCAGCCGGGCACCGATGTCCTCGATGCGTAAGACCTTCAAACGAGCGTAGCGCCCAACCTCAATCATATTAGCTCCGGTGTTCATTGTTCAGCTTTGGTATTGTCTATACGCGCGGGACGCTTGCCGGGATTCGGTGGGCGGCCCGGTGGTTTGGCGGTGGGCTTGCCCTGGCCGGATTTCTTGCGACTCGGCGCACCGCTTTTGCCTGGTTTGCCTGCCTTGCCGGCTGCTACCTTTTTGGCCTTCAGTTTACCCGGAGACAACTTCGGGCGCTTGGGCTTTTTGGGCTTGGTGGTCTTTTTCAGCTTCGCGGTGGGCTCCGGGGAAACCGGCACATTGTGCTCTGGTTCGAAACCGTTGATAAAATCGCGCACGATCTTCTTCTTCAGCAGGCGCTCAATAGCCCGCAATTCAACCACTTCGTCGTGGCTCACCAGCGAAACCGCACGACCTTTACTGCCTGCTCGGCCGGTACGACCAATACGGTGGATATAGTCTTCTGCCACCTTTGGCAGATCCATGTTCACCACCAACGGCAAGCTCTCGATATCCAGGCCCCGGGCTGCCACATCGGTGGCCACCAGAATGCCTGTTTTGCCGGATTTGAAATCTTCCAGGGCTTTGTTGCGCATTGCTTGAGAGCGGTCACCGTGGATCGTAGTACAGGAAATCCCATCGGCATAGAGCTCTTTTACCAGCTTGTCTGCGCCCTTTTTAGTTTTGACAAAGACCAGCGCCTGAAACCAGCCACGTGAGCGAATCAGGTGGCTCAGGAGTTCGCCCTTGCGCTTCTTGTCTACCGGATGAAGGTTGTGCTGAACGGTAACGGCAGCCAGTTCTTTCGGGCTGACATCCACTTCCAGAGGGTGCTCCATAAAACCGCGACCCAGAGTGCGAATATCTTCCGACAATGTAGCCGAGAACAGCAGATTCTGGCGCTTGGCTGGCAGCAGATCAAGGATTTTCCGGATATCAGTGATAAACCCGAGGTCCAGCATTCGGTCCGCTTCATCCAGGATCAGCACTTCCAACTGATCAAAGCGTACCGCGTTCTGACGGTGAAGATCGAGCAGGCGCCCTGGCGTGGCCACGAGGATGTCCACACCCTTGCGCAGCTTCATCATTTGCGGGTTAATGCGCACGCCGCCGTAGACCACTTCCGTCTTCAGTTGCATATAGCGGCCGTATAAGGCAACACTGCTGCCGACCTGGGCCGCCAGTTCCCGGGTGGGGGTGAGAATCAGCGCTCTTACAGAATTGCTGCGAACCGGCTCACCGTGCTCAAGACGATGCAACAGGGGTAAGGTAAAGCCCGCAGTTTTGCCGGTGCCGGTCTGGGCGGCAGCCAGCATATCGCGGCCCTGAAGAATCCCGGGGATTGCCTGTAACTGGATCGGAGAAGGCTGTTTGTAACCACGATCCTCAATGGCCTGAAGCAAAGGTTCGGATAACTGGAGCGCGGCAAAGGACATGATCAAACCCTGAAAGATGCATACAGGCCGCCCCGGCTATCCGGAGCGGCCACAATTGCTGCAATTATACGGGTTTTACCGGCTGTTCGCGTAAGGGATACTGCGACTATTGACCAGCGTTGGCCAATTCCCGCTTAACCACGGCGGAGAGCTGGCCCCAACCCGGCTGAGTCAGACGGATATTATCCACCATGACGGTAGGGGTACTGGTGACCCGAAGCTGCGTTGCCACTTCACGGCTGCGATTGATCGCTTCAAGATGAAGTTCGGACGTCATGCAACTTTTAAAACGACGCTCCTCAAGGCCCATATCCACTGCGTAGCGGGTAAACATACCCACTGTTGAATCCGTGGTGTTCCATTCTGACTGCGAGCCAAACAACTTATCGTGCATCGGCCAGTATGCGTTCTGGTCACCGGCACAGCGGGCTGCCATGGCCGCGGGTACGGCGTTCTGATGCTGTCGCAGCGGCAAATCATAGTAAACAAACCGCACTTTACCGGCCTCAACAAACTCTTCTTTCAACTGCTGGCTCGCGCTGGAAAACCGGGCGCAGGCCGGGCATTGGTAATCCGCGAACTCCCGCACCACCACGGGGGCGTTTTCATCTCCCACAGACACACCGTACTGATCCAGCTGGGCGGTAAAGTCACCGGCGTTCTCCCCGGCTTTTGGCAGCGAGTCAGAGTCCGGGGACGGCGGCCGGGTCGCAAAAAATACAATCACCAGTATGACCGCAAACGCAGAAACACCGGCGCTGACCCACAGCGGCTTCTTCTTTTCGACTTTGGTTTTAGGGGCCGGGGTGCCGGTCTCTTTACGACGTTTTGCTTCGCCCATGGGGACTCCTTTTGATTCATTACTTAAGAGGCTACTAGTCAGAACACGCTGAGATTCCGACGGCCCGGAAAAGTTCTGGCGCCCATACTAACAGGAGCTACTATGCCCGTCCCTTCCTCTTTGAAAAACCGGCTTTCACTGCTACTGGTTGCCGCCACCGGGATCTGCTCGGCAGAGCACGCTCAAGCTCTGGGTGAGCGCCTCGGCATAGTCTTGCCAACGATGGCGCTTCCTCAATCGCGCCATTGGCGTGCCCGTCAGAGCATTACTGGTTTTCCTACCGGCCTTGCAGCGATACCGTGGCAGGTCACCGCTGGAGCCCCATGAGCGACGCGGCGGACGAAGCGCCCCGCTGCCCGATCATCCTGCACTTCGGCAAGCATGACAAAGGCATTCCGCTCGACGATGTTGAGCAAGTCCAGACCCGCCATCCCGACGTGCCGGTCTACAGTTTTTTGCGGACATCGGTGAGTTTATCGCAATCCATAAATATCCAGAGTGAGCTCTCCGGCCTCCAGTCTTTCGCAGATAGCCTCTTCAGAAGCTTCGCGCTCGGCGGCGGCCCACGCTGCGGACTTACTCTGGGCCACAGGGACTATCACCACGCCATCGTCATCACCGACGACCAAATCTCCAGGAGCTACGGTAACGTCGCCAATCATAACCGGTACGTTTATAGGTGCCCGCTTTGTTTTCGTGGTGCCTCGAATGCAGACACCCGCACAAAAAATGGGAAAGTTGCCTTTCGCAAGTTCAGCGCTATCGCGGATGCTGCCATATATGACCAAGCCGGAAATACCACGGGCTTTTGCTGCAGCAGTCATGACATCACCCCAAGGACCGGCTTCTACAAAGCCACCCGCATCCGCTACGATTACGCTCCCGGGCGGCGCCTGCTCTAACGCGTGATGCAGCATCAGATTGTCTCCGGCAGGCGACCCCAAGGGAAAGGCGGGCCCCAGAAGCCGCATTCCGGCGCGCAGGGGCTTGATGCAACTCGGTAAAGCTCCGGTTTTACCCAGCACCTCATGCAGGGTTGCGGTCGACAGACCAGTCAGTTCAATGTCGCTCATGGCCGCACTCCCGAGAAAGCATTTTCAAGCATTCGCAAGACATGGTCGTAGGTTACCGGCGCCGGGTTATAGTAAGGCTTTTCAACGGTGAGACGGGCTGCGTGTTCCAGATCCGTGTGGCGCATCCCCAGAACTTCGAGGTTATCTGGAATCCCTATCTGGCGCGCGAGATCATAAATGCCACCTGGGGCATCGTCGACATCCAGCGCGCGCGCGATACGTATCATAGCGCCAGGCGCTGCCGCAGCATTGAATCTCGCGGCATAGGCAAGAAAGACGGCATGGGTCTCCGCATGGGGTAGACCGAAGGTGCCGCCAAGTATATGACATACCTTGTGGTGCAACGCCATGCCCGCGGATGCCGCGACCATTCCCGATAGGCAGCCCGCATAAAGCGCGGCACCGCGCGCATCTGTGCTCTGCGGATCTCGCTTCATGGAGCGAAGCGCGATGGTCATGGTTCGGATAGCCTCTTCGGCCATCAGATCGACAATGGGATTGCGTATTTCAGAGTAAAGCGCCTCGACAGAATGTGCCATGGCGTTTAATCCACTTGCAGCGGATGCTGCCATCGGCAGGCCCGCAGTCAGATCAGAGTCGTAGATAACGGTTTGGGGCAAAACATTCAGATCACGCCCCCCTGATTTCAAGCCGTCCCGGGTTATGCTCCAGTTTGGCGTCATTTCAGAGCCTGAATACGTGGTGGCAATCGCCAGAATGGGCATTCGCTGGGTTACGACCATCCCCTTCGCGATGCCAATAGGTGATCCGCCACCGCAGGCGATCAAGCCATCTGCCTTGGATGTGCGCGCCACGGTCAGGGCAGCCTCTACGCACTCGGCCGGAGCATGCACCTGGGCGTCGGAAAACAGCGTCCCATTTGGGGCCGATTCGGCCATCAACTGTTCAGCCATGGCACGGCGCCCCTTGGTCGATAGAAATAGAGGCCGTTTTATGCCGAGTGCAGCGATCTCCTGCCTCAAGCAGCTACGCGTACCATCGCCAAACACAACGCGCCCGGGCAGCATGTCAAACGTGAAGGAAAAGGTCATTTGGATAACCTCTTACTCTGTAAGCCGTGGTACCCATG
>JBDNIR010000195.1:0-2124 GCA_041688195.1 Marinobacter sp. | reverse complement strand
TTTGCCCCGATTGGTAAAGCCAGTGCTTTGCTGGATGATCTGTTGCTGGCGACCGCTATGTCCCACTTTGCCCCGGACACCTTGCCGCGTTCAGAGCAGGAGTTCCAGGCCATGTTCGATACCGGTCGTGCGGATTTCATTCCGGTACTGGAAGTGGCGGATGAGCGCCTGAATAGCGCCCTGAAAGGCTATAACAGGCCGATGAAGCGACTCAAGGGCAAGATCAACCTGGCGCTGGCGAACAGCATGGCGGACCTGAAGTTTCAGCTCCAGAACCTGGTGTACCCCGGATTTATCAGCGCCACCCCGGACCGATGGTTGGCAAATTTCCCCCGGTATTTTGAGGCCGCCGACGTGCGTCTTGAGAAGATGCCCAGGGAGATGGGCAGGGAGCGGGAATTCCTTCACAGTATTGAGCCTTTGTGGGCCCGTTACGCTAAAAAACGGGACGATCACCAACGGCAGGGAGTGCGGGATCCCGAGCTGGTGTTGTATCGCTGGATGCTGGAAGAGTATCGGGTGTCGTTCTTTGCGCAGCAGTTGGGCACAGATCTTACCGTGTCAGTAAAACGACTCGATAAGCAGTGGGAAAAGGTGC
Source organism: Marinobacter sp. (assembly GCA_041688195.1). Taxonomy (GTDB): domain Bacteria; phylum Pseudomonadota; class Gammaproteobacteria; order Pseudomonadales; family Oleiphilaceae; genus Marinobacter. Next base: position 1,526 of record JBDNIR010000195.1, on the reverse strand, counting down.
GAGTCTGAAGCCATTTAATAGCTTGGCATGGGCAGGGCATCTTTGGTTGGGTGTGTTAAGATTCATCACATAACTGAACTGTGTTTCACTAACATGTCGTGGGGTAATGCGTGATTAAAGCCGTCATTAGCGGAACCGGACTTTATACTCCGCCAGCAACGATAGATAACGATGAACTTGTCCAGGCCTTCAACGCCTACGTTGAACTCTATAACGAGCGCCACCGCGATGAGATTGCCCGTGGCGAACTTGTTGCCATGGAACCATCGGCGTCCAGCTTTATCGAGAAAGCTTCAGGTATCAAACGCCGTCATGTAATTGACCGCGAAGGCATACTCGACCCCGAGCGCATGTGTCCGCGAATTCCGGACCGCAGCAATGATGAACCCTCAGTGCAATGCGAGATGGCAGTGGCGGCGTGTAATGATGCGCTGGCCCGTGCTGGCAAGACGGCGGCGGATGTAGATACGGTGATTGTTGCCTGCTCCAATATGCAGCGGGCGTACCCGGCGGTATCGATTGAAGTGCAGGCAGCGCTGGGGGTTGATGGTTTCGCCTATGACATGAACGTCGCCTGCAGTTCAGCCACTTTTGGTCTTCAGGCGGCAGTGAACGCAGTTGAAAACGGAACTGCGCGCGCTGTTCTGGTAGTAAGCCCGGAAATCTGCTCAGGCCACCTTAATTTTACTGATCGGGACAGCCATTTCATTTTCGGGGATGCCTGTACTGCGATTCTGGTGGAGCGGGATTCGGAGGTTGCTGACGGGCAGGGCTTTGATGTTCTTGGCACCCGGCTGAAAACCCTGTTTTCAAATAATATCCGCAATAACTTCGGCTTTCTCAACCGGGCGGATGAAGAAGGCATTGGTAAGCCGGACAAATTGTTTATCCAGCAGGGCAGGAAAGTATTCAAAGAGGTGTCGCCGCTGGTGGCTGAGACTATTCAGGGGCATCTCGCGAGCTTGTCGCTGACGCCGGATTCTCTGCGACGGATGTGGTTACACCAGGCCAATCTGAACATGAATCAGCTGATTGCACGCCGTGTTCTCGGCCGGGAGGCTACCGAGGATGAAGCCCCGGTGATTCTGGACGAGTACGCCAACACCAGCTCTGCAGGATCAATCATCGCCTTCCACAAACATCAGGATGATCTGGTGTCAGGTGATCTTGGGGTTATCTGCTCGTTTGGTGCTGGCTACTCAATCGGTAGCGTGGTGGTTCGCCGCCGTTAGGAGGCGGCCGCCAGAGCTCGCAAAGTGTTGGGTAATGGCGCGGATTTTCGTGCCTCGCGATCAAACCAGACAACTTTTGCGTAGCCTTCGGAATACAGTTTTCCGGTTTGTTTGTCCACAATCTCATGCCAGGTATCGAGACTGGTATTTCCGGCTTTTCCAGCGTATGTTCTCACCTCGACTGTTGCCGGGTGGCTGAGTTCTTTCAGAAACGTCGCGCTGGTCTTTATGATAATGGGTCCCGTGGGTTCGCCCTTGAGGCCCAGTTTGAGTGAAGTAAGCCAGGTAATGCGT
>JBDNIR010000194.1:0-5964 GCA_041688195.1 Marinobacter sp. | reverse complement strand
ACCTGGTTTATGTGAACCCACTCGCGTGCGACATGATGCATGCACGCGAAGAAGACCTGATTGGTTATCCCGCACCGTCGTTTTACTATGACCCCCTGGAACGTGAAGCATTATTCGCCAGGTACCGTAAAGATGGGGTAGTGAGGAATCAGGAAGTACGGCTGAAAGCGATCAAGGGTGATATTCGGTGGGTTGTGATGTCTATTGTCCCCATCACCTTTGATGACGAGCCATCTGAACTGACCAGCATGCTGGATATTACCGACCGCAAAGCGATGGAAGAAACCCTGCGGATTTCCGCCAATACGGATGCCATGACGGGGCTGGGTAACCGGCGCTGGCTGATGACTGCCGCCAGCAATGAAATCGCCCGGGCCAATCGCTATCAGCGCCCGCTGGCGGTGGTGATGTTCGATATTGATTATTTCAAACAGATCAACGACAGGTTCGGTCATGGTGCCGGTGACGCTGCCATTATATCAGTCTGTGAAACCTGCGTGGCAACCATGCGGTAGAATGACCTGATCGCCCGCCTGGGGGGTGAAGAATTTATCATTCTGCTACCGGAAACCGTTCTTTCGGAAGCCGTTTTATTGGCAGAACGGCTACGTGGGAAGATAAAAAATCTGCGATTACCGAAACTCGACACAAGTCGCTACGCGTTCACCGCCAGCTTTGGTGTCAGTTGCGTTGTGGCGGGCGACGACCTCGAGTCGCTGCTGGCAAGGGTCGATCGGCTGCTCTACAAGGCCAAGAACAACGGGCGGGACAGAGTGGAGTGGGCCTCGCCGAACCAGACATTAACGTAATTGCTGGCAAGGCTAACGGTTGACCGCAATGTCCGGTTGCGCTTCTGTCGTGTGATGCCCATGTGGCAGGCTATCGAACAATGGTTCGCGGAACGCGTCCTATTTTGAGGAAGGGAGGAAGGCCCGTGAAAAAAGAGCGGATTCACCTGTGGTTAGTCTTGCTGATCAGCCTGGTCGTTATCAGCGGTTGCGTTTCGGCTCCGGAAACATCATCGCCCGCTCCTGAAGCCAGCCTGACCAATACTTACTGGAAGCTGCTGGAAGTTGGTGACGAAGAAGTTCGTGTTGAGGACAATCAACGAGAAGCCCATCTGATTTTCCGCGACGACGGACAGGTGGTGGGCCATACCGGCTGCAATAGTCTAAGGGACCAGTACGGTGTCAACGAGGGCAAGATCGGTTTTCTGGCCATGGCTTCAACGCGCATGGCATGCTCCGAAGACACCACCGAAGGGCCAATGCTGGACGCTATGAAGAATACTGCGGACCTTATTATCGAGGGAGACCGGATGACCTTGCTGAATGAGCACGGTGACCGGTTGGCGATACTTGGGGCGGTTTATCTGAATTAATTTGTCCGTGAGCCTGTGGGTCAGTCAGGAGGCGTCCACTGTTGGCGCGGTGCTGGAGAAGATTCCTGCTGGCTGGCGGGGTGCCAGATTACGCGGTTGCGGCCTTCGGCTTTGCCTTGATAGAGCCGGTGGTCGGCAACTGAAAGCAGCGCCTTGAGCTCGTTTCCGTCCGGCCCGAATTCCGCAACTCCAACACTCATGGTTATGGCAATGGAATCGCTTCCGATATCAAAAGGATTGGTTTCCAGGGCTGTCCTGAGCTCTTCCGCCACCTGAACGGCACGAAGCCCCGGGGTATCTACCAGAATGATGCCAAATTCTTCACCGCCCAGCCGACAGGCCAGATCGGTTGCCCGCAGCCGTTTTTGCAGAAGCTTGGCTACATACACCAGGGCTTTGTCGCCAGCTTCATGGCCGTATTGATCATTCACTTCCTTGAAGTAATCCAGATCAATGACCAGCAGCGTCAGTGCGAGTTTCTCCCTTAAAGCGCGGTGTTTCTCGCGCTCGAAAATGTCGTTGAACCGGGCGCGATTGGCCAGGCCGGTCAGAAAATCCGTTTGCGCCATCAGAAACAGCCCCAGCTCTGATTTTTCCCGGCTGATTTCGTAAACGTGTGAGAACGCCAGGATCGACAGGGCAATAATGATGATGTTGGCGATGGGCAGTGGTTGCATCAGATCTGGGTTTTCACCGTGTTTAATGAAGAAAATGATGCCGGCCGTCGCAATGAAAAAAACCGCTACCCCAAAGCCGAGCCGGCGTCCGAGTAACAGGTGTGCAAGAATCGGCACCAGCAGCACCCAGGCAAACACGGACGGTGTAGTGCGGGGTGCCGTCATGGCAAACATCATGGCGGTAAAAAAAGGCAGGATATAGGCCAGAATCCAGCGTTCAAGATGGCGGGTGCTGCGAATGATATAAAGCAGGAAAACTGAATATCCGACCATCAGGAGCTCTACAACAGCCAGGGACTGAGAGCCGAAGATGAGATTCAGACCAGCAAAAAGCACCCCGGCCGTGATGGTCACCCAGAGCAAGGCGGTTAGAACAACTTTCCGGTGAGGTTGCGCAAGCTGCGCGACCGTTTCCTGAGTGGTGTCCATACCGTTTTCTGTCTGATTGGTAATGTAAGATACGTCAAACTAGCCGAGCTTTCTTATGCTTACAAGATGCCTGAATGACGGGCCAGGCTAAGTCATTGATAGTCGTGTTTGGTTCCATCAAAAATGACAATTTTTAGGACTAAAGTCTAAGCCAAATTTCTGTCACTACATCGGGTTTTCAGACCCTGGGGGCTTAAAGCGACAATTTAATGCCTCCGCCCCTGCGGGCCGGTAGTGCTAATCTACGGATGTGTATTTCAGGGCCGGGATGACCTAACGTGAAGGTAATTGTATTTCATAATATCAAAGGCGGTGTCGGCAAAACGGCGGCTGCGGTGAATATTGCCCAACTGGCAGCCGATGATGGCGTGCCTACGTTGTTATGGGATCTGGATGCTCAGGGGGCTACCAGTTGGTATTTCGCACCTGAAACGGCAAAAGCCCGCTCTCAGCCCAAGGCCGCCAAGGTGGTAAAAGGCAAGACGCCGATTGGCCACCTGATTACCTCCACCTCCACCTCCACCTCCACCACCTGCCTTGACCTGATACCCGCTGACCCGAGCTTCCGTAACATCGACCTGCAGCTGGAAAAACACAGCGCTGGCAACACGCTGCGGCAGTGGCTGGAGCCGATGGACGAAGATTACGGGCTGGTGATTCTTGATTGCCCGCCGACCTTGTCAAGGCTGGCGGAAGAGGTTTTTGCCGTCGCCAACAAAATCTATGTGCCGCTGGTTCCGACCTGGCTTTCCATGAACAGTTGGGAGCAGCAGCAAGCCTTTATTACCGACAGGAACCTCGACAAGAAGAAATTCGCGCCGTTCCTGTCCATGGTGGACCGTCGTAAGAGCCTGCACCGGGAGTTCCTGGACACGCCACCGAAAGCACTCAAACGGTTGTTGGCGGGGTACATTCCTTACGCCAGTGATGTCGAACGCATGGGCGAACATCGCAGCGCAGTCAGCCATTTTGCTCCCCGCTCCACCGCAGCCCTTGCGTACCGGTTAATGTGGGATAACATGAAAAAGCAGTTAAAGCTCTAACCCAGATCGTAGGAGCGACTGTAGGAGCGACTTCAGTCGCGAATCTTGTCGAGGTGTTGAAAAATCAGTAGGTCCAGATACCTCTTATTACCGCAGCAGCGCCAGCCACGGCTGCTATGCCCAGGATAATGGGTCGCAGACCGCCGAAGGGTACCCGATTTACCAACAGGCCAGATAGCAGGAAGCCGGCCAGTACACCAGGAAACGTGACGACAAACAGCATCACCTCACGCATTCCGAGATGGCCCGAGGCCACTAGAGCGATCGTACTGGCGAAGCTGGCAAACAGAAAGAACGCAGACATGTTGGCCCGCACCAGAGGGCCTTGCTCGTTCTGATAGATCAGGGCGATGGGAGGCCCGCCCACGGCTGTAATCGTTCCCATATAGCCGGAGGCAGCCCCGGCAATTACACTGCTGCGCGGTGTCAGTGTTGGCCTCAACCCGGCCACACTCAGCGCCACCGCCGCCAGGATCAAACCGCCGAAAATCAGCCCAATGGCCTGGGTGGACACCACCGCGAGGGTCATTCCCGCCAACACCGTGCCCACCACATCACCGCCTATAGCAAACCGCACTTCCCGGAAACTCAGGCTGGCGCGATTGCGGACCAGCATCATGATGGTCAGCAATACAGCGTTGAGAACCAATGGGCCGGGTATCAGCAGCGGGCTGACCAGAAACATCAGCGGTGCTGCCAGGGTGCCGATTCCTTAGCCGACAACCCCTTGCAGGCAGGCGCCTGCCAGCAGGGCGATGTTGGCCAGTAGAATCTGGATCAGGCTGATGTCGGTCACGGCAATCGAAGCTCCTGTTTAGGTCCGTTTTGTCAGAATGGCTCCGTGCAAACCTGGATGAGCAGTGTCGTACGGTTTTGGAAAGACCTGTCTGCTCACTTTGTTATTCATCAGTATGAGAGAGGCCAGTCCACAGCGTCCACTGTGTGTAGCCCCACGGGTTGCTCTGCATCGCCGCCTCAGCGGTCTATGAAAGTGCCGACCGGGTCGTATTGCTGTGTCTGTTTTGCCAGATTGAACTGGCGCAGTCCTCGGGGGTCAGCCCCAACGCCAGCCAGATACTGCCAGTTTCCATAGTTGCTTGCCACATCATAGTCGATCAGTTGTTCTTCGAACCATGCCGCACCGTAACGCCAGTCCTGCCGCTTCTCCGCCCGAAAAAACCACCGGGTGTTGTGGCTCCGGAATCGGCGGGCAATCGCCCCGGTTGTCTTCCGGGAAGCCCGGTGGTGGCGGTAATGCCGTCAAGGTTTCGGGCTCACCGTAAGCAAGATGCACCCGCTGGCCTAATTGTCTCAGATTGCGTTCCAGCACCATCAGGCTTTGCCACAGAAAACGCCAGCGATGGCCGCCCATCGCTTTGCAGCGGCGCCGGAGCAAACCAGCGCGGACCCACCACATACACACACAGCAGCATGTCAGAGTTTGATGCGGCCAGCAGCGCTGCGCTGTCGTGCAGACGCAAGTCGCGGGTAAACCAGTAGAAAGTATTCAGGGTAAAACTTCCCTTTTACTGCGTAGTTGATCACGAGTTTACGTTGCTGGCTGTGCAAAAGATTAGAGAGAGTGCGGAATAACAATGCGGGATAGCAGAGAAGTTCAATGGGAAAGCGGGTAGTGCCTCGTCTGATAAACGAATAACCAGACGAGGCACTAGTGTTGCCATCAGCATTCGTTCAGGGCTGATGACAGGTCGGGTTAAAGCTCCTGTGCGGTCGGACGCAGGATGATCTCGTTGATATCCACGTCGTGGGGCTGCTCGATGGCATAGACGATCGCTCGGGCGACAGCGTCGGCATCGATAGCCACTTTATAGAGCTCCTCGGCCGCTTCGGCAGCGGTGGGGTCGGTGATGGTGCTGGTCAGCTCTGTGTCTATCGCGCCTGGCGATATGTTGGTACTGCGAATCTCGTCACCGGCTTCCATCCGCAGCCCTTCGGACAGCGCTTTCACGGCGAATTTTGTAGCGCAGTAAACAGCAGCGCCCGGGAACACTTTGTGACCGGCCACGGAGGACAGGTTGATTACGTGCCCGCTGTGCTGTTCGCGCATGGTCGGCAACACAGCTGCAATGCCGTACATGACGCCCTTGATGTTCACATCCACCATCTGATCCCACTCGTCAACTTTCAGTGCGTCCAGCGGTGCCAGTGGCATCAGGCCGGCGTTGTTGATCAGCACATCAATACGGCCAAAGGTGTCCTTTGCGGTTTTGGCCAGCGCTTCCACCTGCTTGCGGTCGGTCACATCGGTGGTTTGCCAAATGACCTCACCGCCGTTGGCTTTGAGTTCTTCCGTCAGCTTGATCAGGCGATCTTCCCGGCGTGCGGCCAGAACGAGCTTGGCGCCGCGCTCTGACAGCCGGCGGGCGGTGGCTTCACCAAGCCCGCTGCTGGCGCCGGTGATAATAACGATTTT
>JBDNIR010000193.1:0-3580 GCA_041688195.1 Marinobacter sp. | reverse complement strand
CTGGACCTGCGCCGTTACATCTGGAAGGAATCCTGGTTCGATGTCGCCTCGTTTGTGTGCTACCTGGCAATAATTGTTTATCTGTTTGGAGACTAGGAAGACTCATGGGAAAGCTATTGCGTGTTGGTATTACGTTGCTGGTGGTTGCGATAGCGATTGTTGCCGGTAGCGGGGTCTGGAACCATTACCTGTATTCGCCCTGGACTCGCGACGGACGGATACGCGCCGACGTCATCACGATTGCGCCAGACGTTTCAGGCTGGGTCACGCAACTGAACGTGAAAAACAACCAGGCCGTAAACCAGGGCGATCCCCTCTTTACCATTGACGATACACGCTATCAGGCCGCGCTTGCGGAAGCCAAGGCGAAGGTCGCGGAAAAATACAGTGCCCTGGAGCTGGCCAGGCACAAGTACCAGCGCCGACAGCCGATGTCAGACAGTCAGGTCATGAGTGAGGAAAATCAGGAAACCTACCGCATCAACATGGAGTTCGCCAAAGCCAGTTATGAGCTCGCCGAGGCGGAACTGGCGATGGTGCGTATTGATCTGACGCGCACGCAAGTGGTGGCGCCGGAAGACGGCACCATCAACAACCTCTATCTGCGCCAGGGCAATTACGTCACCCAGGGGACAGCGGCACTGTCGCTGGTAAAAGACGATTCGTTTTACGTTACCGGGTACTTTGAAGAAACCAAACTGCAGATGGTGCAGGTGGGGCAGTCCGCACGGATTACACTGATGGGCGGGGACCGGAAGTTGACTGGCACCGTCGTCAGCATTGCCCGGGGAATTGCCGATACCAACACCAGCAGCAACGAGCAGATGCTTCCCCAGGTGCAACAGGCATTCAACTGGGTGCGTCTGGCCCAGCGAATTCCGGTGGATATTGCGCTGGACCCGATGCCGGAGGATATATATCTGAGTGCCGGGATGACGGTTTCAATCTATCTGGACTCCGAGTAGCGGGCTCGCGCTTATGCCTCTCCATCCGCTAGTGACGCAACTCCTGATGCCGGACCGTTACGCCGTGATCTTTGCCATCAAAGGCGTGATCGCCATGACGCTGGCGTTGTTTGCGTCGATGTTCCTGCAACTGGATCGGCCCTATTGGGCTCTGGTTTCGGCGGTCCTCCTTCAGCTCCGCCCGGAAAGCGGGCTGGTGATCGAGAAGGCGCTTTGCCAGATCGTGGGCTCGGCGGTCGGCGGCTGCTTCGGTATTCTGGTGCTTGCGTTCCTGACGCCTTACCCGCTTCTGGCACTGGGTTGTTTAACTTTGTGGATTGGCCTGAACTCGGCGGCCTCCTCCATGGTGCACAACACCAACTATATCTACGCTTTCGCGATGGCGGGGATGACGGCCGGGCTGGTCGTTATCCTGGTGATGACGGATGCCAGCACAACAAACAGCCAGGCGGTTTTTGCCATCGCCCAGGCCCGGATCAGCGAGATCGCCACCGGCGCTGTGTGCGCCATGCTGGTTAGCCAGTTGTTATGGCCGGTGACCGTAAAAGATGGCCTGCGTGTGAATGCCCGCAAGGTGATCAACAAAACGTTGGCATACCTTACGCTGGAGCTGGAGCCTGGAAGCTCCCACGAGCAGCGTCACCAGCACGCGGACGAGATTCTCGAAACTCTGGTGGCACTCAATGACGATTCCAGCGCGGTTACCTACGAAGGCCCGGAAGGCTCCGGCCGGAGCAGGGCCGCCAACTTGTTGTGCAACAAGGTGATGTCACTGTTGGCGGTGACTCAGATCATGGGGCGCTTCCACCGGAATCATGGCGACCTGGTGTCACCTGCGTTCAGTGAGGTTTTGAGCCAGATGCGCCGCCACTTCAGGGAAATCGCGGAAGCAGACAGCTACCAGGAAGGTTACCGGCTTGCCCATGTGCTGCGGCGATCCATGCTGGAGCAGCGGGCCGAGTACACCAATGAGTCCGCCATCGTGACCCGCCTGACCAAGACGGCTCTGGAACTGGTTGGTGACATGGTGGTGGTATTGCGAGCCTATAACGCGCTGGAAAGCCGTGACCAGACGTTGCTCAAGGCGCCCAAGCTGGAAACCCACCGGGATCCGCTGGTTGGACTGATCAACGGCTTTCGCACGGCCATGATATTTGTGATCGGGGCGGTGATCTGGATCCAGACGGCAAGCGCGGCGGCCTTGATGATCATGATCATGCCCGTGGTGTTTTCCGTGATGTTCGCCCGTTTCTCGCTGGCTGCGCTGACGCCTATTCTGCGTCGGGTGCTGATTGGTGCAACGTTGGCTATTCCCGTCGCCCTGTTCTTCGGGCTGGGCCTGTTATCCCGCGCTAGTGGTAATTTCGAGCTCATGGCTCTGGTTCTGGCCGGCCCTTATTTCTTCGGCCTGCTTGCCCTGGCCAGTCGTCCTACGCTGCCGTACGGGTTGGGTTTTTGTATTTCGTTCACTATCATCACGCAGCCCAGCAACAGCATGACATTCAATGCCGAAAGCGCGGTCAATATTGCGCTGGGCCTGTTTGTGGGGATCAGTATTCTCTATTGGGTTTTCAAGCTCATTACCCCGCCGGGCAGCCTGTTTATGCAGCGCCGCCTGCTGACATCAACGGCCCGCGATCTGACGGCCATTGACGATCACGAAAAGCCGGAAAACTGGTTCAATGGTCGTATGGGGGAGCGCCTGTTGCGGCTGGCCAATTATGACCAGAGTTCCGAAAGCAGCGATCGCTATATGACGGACCTGGGGTTCACCGGGCTTAATCTCGGGCATGTGTCCATTCGTCTGCGCAGGCTGATTCAGGACCACCGCAGTGCCACGGTTGATGCGCTTCTGAAGGAGTGGCAGCAGACCCTGGCGGACACCTACCTGACAAGCTCCCGGGGCGCCGTGAACCCGGCGTTCCGGAAGGTGAGCGCCAGACTGCTTGAGGCGATTCATGCCCACAGGGATCCAGATCAGAAAACGATTATTATCGAAGGCATGTTTGAGCGGTTGGCCCTGACGTTTGAGCGAACCGCCAGAACGGTGGCTGAGGCGACAGGCCAGCCGAAATTATCCTCCGCAGAGGCTGAATTGCAGGCCTAAAGAATAGAGAACGGATTCTGTTACTTAGTGAGCTTATCCCACTCTTTTTCTGCCTCATCTTTCTTCATACCGTACTTTTCCTGAATCTTACCAACAAAGTGCTCTTTGCGGCCTCCGATTTCATCGACTTCATCGTCGGTCAGCTTGCCCCAGTTTTCTCTCACTTTGCCTTTTAGCTGCTTCCAGTTACCCTCCACAATGTCATTGTTCATTTCGGTAGTCCTTTTTTCGGAGGGGAATCGGGTAAATAATTCCCCCAATGTTCAACGTGACATACAGCATGATTTCCGACAATGGCATGGGTCTACGTAAACCGTGGGAAGCCGACTAAGTCATACCTAAGATATTGAAATATATAAATGCATGTATTTGATTATAAAAGTTTAAGAATTCGGTGGGGCGTGATCGTCGGGGTCGGGCCGGAACAGAATCACCCGTCCGTATTATTTTGGCTGAACTGCAACGGCCCCGGGTTTGCTTAAAACTCCAGACAGATCTTGCCAAAGTG
>JBDNIR010000192.1:0-2960 GCA_041688195.1 Marinobacter sp. | reverse complement strand
TGCAGTTCAAAGGCACTGTGGAGCGCCCGAACTGCCAGCTCAAGATACTTCTCGTCGATCACCACCGAAATCTTGATTTCCGAGGTGGAGATCATCCGGATATTGATACCTTCATCTGATAGCGCCTCGAACATCTTGGTGGCGACGCCAGCGTGGGAGCGCATACCAACGCCCACAATGCTCACCTTCGCTATCTTACTGTCACCACTGACCTCGCGAGCTCCAAGCTCATCCGCAACACGCTGAAGCACATCCTGAGCGCGTTTGAAGTCGTCCCTGTGTACGGTGAAGGTAAAGTCCGTGCGATTATCAGCGCCGACATTCTGAACAATCATGTCCACTTCAATATTTGCGCTGCTTATCGGCTTCAATATACGCAAAGCAATACCCGGTGTATCAGGTACACCAGAAATAGTCAGTTTGGCTTCGTCCCGGTTAAATGCGATGCCGGAAACCAGTGGTTGTTCCATGACACTTTCATCCTCAAAAGTAATCAGTGTGCCCCCGCCGTCCTGGAAACTGGAAAGCACTCTGAGAGGGACATTATATTTGCCTGCGAATTCAACAGCGCGAATCTGTAACACTTTAGATCCCAGGCTCGCCATCTCAATCATTTCTTCAAATGTGATGCGGTCAAGTCTGCGCGCACTGTCCACTACCCTCGGGTCGGTGGTGTAGACGCCATCCACGTCTGTGTAGATCTGACATTCATCAGCCTTGAGCGCTGCCGCCAACGCCACTGCCGTCGTATCCGAGCCGCCGCGCCCCAGGGTGGTGATGTTGCCCAGCTCATCGATACCCTGAAAACCGGCCACCACAACCACACGGCCGGCCGCAAGGTCTTCCCGCATGCGTTGCTCATCGATCTGACGGATCCGGGCCTTGGTATGGGCACTGTCCGTCAGAATGCGCACCTGGGCCCCGGTGTAGGATCGAGCTTCACAGTTGCGTTTCAGCAAGGCCATAGACAGCAGGGCAATGGTAACCTGTTCCCCTGTTGAAACCAGCACATCCATCTCCCGGGGAGTGGGTTCCTCCATGATAGCGTTGGCCAGCCCAATCAGCCGGTTCGTTTCGCCGCTCATGGCAGAGACAACCACCACGATGTCATGCCCTTCCTTACGGAAGCGACAAATTTTTTCTGCAACCGCTTCAATCCGGTCTGTGGTACCTACCGAGGTACCACCAAATTTCTGAACCAACAGAGCCATGGTTTTCCCAAAGTTCAATCAGGGGGCGTTCGATGACACTAGGTGTCACCTTTTTTAAACCGGCGGATTATAGACCGCTCATTCTACAGACAACAACGCTTTACGCCGTGGCCTTGGCTACCCAATCCGGCACACCTTGAAGCGCCTCAGCCAGCCTGGAGGGATCGTTGCCCCCGCCCTGGGCCATATCAGGCCGCCCGCCACCTTTACCATCGACGAGACTGGTAAGGTGCTTCATCAGATCGCCCGCTTTAACGCGGCCAGTTGCCGATTTGGTCACACCGGCAACCAGAGTGATTTTGCCATCCTCAACACTGGCGAGCACAACGACACCTTCACCGAGTTTGTTCTTGAGCTGGTCAGCCGTTTCCATCAGAGCTTTCTTGTCGGCCCCGGCAAGTTCGGCCGCGACAACTTTTAAGCCGTTGACTTCAACAGCTGATCCAGCCAGATCGGTACCGGCAGAACTCGCCATCTTTGACTTCAACTGCTCAAGTTCTTTTTCCAACTGCCGGGTACGTTCCAGCGTGGACTGTACTTTCTCGACCACTGACTCGCGCGAGCCTTTAATCAGTCGTGCAAGCTCTCGCAGCGACTGCTCAGTCTGATCCATCCACTGCAAAGCGCCCTCCCCCGAAACCGCCTCAATACGACGGATGCCGGAAGATATGCCACTTTCAGAGGTGATTTTCAGCAGGCCAATATCCCCGGTGCGAGACACATGGGTGCCACCGCAAAGCTCAACAGAGTAATCGTCCTGTCCCATACTGAGAACACGAACGGTATCGCCATACTTCTCCCCGAACAACGCCATGGCGCCTTTGGCCTGAGCTTGCTCCATATCCGTCAACTCCGTCGCAACCGGGGTATTGCTGCGAATCTGCTCGTTCACCTGACGCTCAATTTCACGTAACTCTTCCGGCGTGACGGCTTCAAAATGTGAGAAATCAAACCGCAGTTTGTCCGGATCAACCAGTGAGCCCTTCTGGGTCACATGGTCACCCAGCAAGCGCCGCAGAGCTGCATGCAACAGATGGGTTGCTGAGTGATTCAGGGCAGTAGCCTGACGACGGTCGTGGTCAATGCGGGCATCCACTTCCAGCCCCGGAAACAATTCGCCCTCAAGTACGCTACCAATATGCAGATGATGGTTACCATCTTTACGGGTATCCGTTACCTGGAACCGGCCACCGCTCCAGGTTAACAGGCCAGTGTCCCCGACCTGACCGCCGGACTCTGCATAGAACGGGGTACGCTCCAGCACCACAATGGCCTCATCGCCAGCTTGGGCATTTTTCTCTCCACCGCCTACGATCACCGTTCGGATAGTTTCATGGCCGTCGATGTGCTCGTAACCGGTAAATTCGGTCCGGCCTTCAATGGTGAGACCGTCGTTGTAATCGATACCGAATTTGCTGGCAGCCCTCGCGCGCTCCCGCTGGCGACCCATGGCTTTTTCGTAGCCCGCGTAATCCAGTGTAAGCCCTCGCTCCCGGGCAATGTCGTTGGTCAGATCGACCGGAAAGCCGTAGGTGTCGTAGAGCGTAAAAATGGTTTCGCCCGGTATTTCAGTGCCTTTCAGCTCATCGATATCCTGCTCCAACAGCCGCAGGCCTTTATCCAGTGTTTTGGCAAACTGCTCCTCTTCCTGCAGCAACACCTTTTCGATCTGGGCCTTGCTGCGCAACAGCTGTGGAAAGGCATCGCCCATCAGCTCCACCAGGGCTGCGGTCAGCTTGTGGAAAAATG
>JBDNIR010000023.1:0-3075 GCA_041688195.1 Marinobacter sp. | reverse complement strand
GGAGTTCAGATATCGGCTGATTCACTAACTCGGGAAACCGGTCAGCCTGCGCGTAAAATACGTTATAAACCGAAAACTCATCATCGATCTCCATGATTCTTTGTATTCTGACCAGCGCGCGCTCGTCACCGCCGAGAATTTCCGCCCATGGCCCAGGGTCCTGCATGACGTTCCGATTGAGGACCCGGGTGCTGACAGGCAGGTATTCGGACTCACCGTCCATCTGGCTCAAAAAGCGCATATGCCAGGGACCTTCCGAAAGCGGGCGACTAAAGCGGGCCACCACCGTCCCGCTGCCCCGGCGCCGGTGAACCAGGCCGTCAGCAACCAGGGCCCGAAACGCCCTCTGGACCGTCGCTAGGCCACAAGGCGTCGCCGAGACCCATTCTAACTCGGTGGCGAGTCGCGCCCCTGGGCGCCAGTATCCCTGAATGATCGCGGTTGTGATGGCTTTACGAAGTTTCTCGTGCTTCGGCAAGTCGTCGTTCGACGACCAGAAGCGGCGGACAAACTCATCGCAGTCATTTTGATCAATGCTTTGCATTGGTTATGAAACGCCTCTCAAGCTTGTAAATAGTGCGACCGTGCGCGCATCTCTATGATAGCGGCCTGTGGTAGTGGCCAACCCGCGCCTCTGGACCACTTCTCCCACACTGATTCTACTCGTTCGGACCTCTTTTGGACCAGCGACCGCCAGGGATCCGCTAGCCTCAGGCCGACCGATCTGATTTGGCCCCAACATTAGCTGCCCGCCTTCAGGATCTGCTGAAAAAATCGACTTGTGCAGATGGAGCATGGATGGACGCCGAGGTCGCCTGTAATGGCCGCGAGCGCTTCCTCTTCAGTATTGTAGAAATTATCCAGCTCCAGCGCTTCCCAGTATCCACCTGAGACCAGTTCGTCCTTAACCGTATTTTTCAGCGCGCAAAACTTTACCAAAATCCCCTCAGCTTTCAATCGAACGATCTCTTGAATCAGCATTTCAGCGCCGGTCATATCAATAAAATTGACCCCGGAACAGACCACGAGCAAGTAATTACCGCGTTTCATGCTGGAGCTGAAATCCTTGAGGCACTGCTGTATGTAATCCGACGCTCCGAAGAATATCGATCCGTCGATGCGCACGATTTTCATTTGCGGACAAGTGCCGAGGTGGTACCGCCTCACACTTCGCAGATCCAGCGCCGGGGTCAGATTCCTGGGCGCTACCTCCATGAGACGGGGGCGGGAGGTCCGCCGTAAATAAAGAACCAGTGAGAGAAACACCCCAAGATAGATCGCGAACTCCAGTTCGATAGTCAATGTGGAAACGAAAGTGCCCAGAAGAATCAGGGCTTCTTGCCTGTTATGACGAAGGATATGTAGGATACGCCGGGTATCTATCAACCCCCAGGCAATCAGCAGTATGGCGCCGGCCATTGCCGGTAAGGGAAGCAGCGATGTCACGTCCGGTATCAGCAATAGGATGAAAACGAGAATCAACGCCGCAAAGATTGCCGCAACGGGGGTCTGGGCACCCGCCTCGTAGTTCACACCCGAGCGTGTGAACGATCCCGAGCCGGCATAGCACGAGAAAAAACTGGCAACGGTGTTGGACAAGCCCTGCCCGACAAACTCCTGGTTGCCATCGATACGTTGACCGGAGCGCATTGCGATGGCACGTGCAATCGACACGGCCTCGACGAGCCCGAGAATCGCAACCGCCACCGCACCGGGGAGCAAGGCATTGACCGTGCCGAGGGAGAAGTCTGGCACCGTGAATTCCGGCAGACCGCCAGGCAAACTGCCTACCAGCGGGACGCCGTAGCGGCCCCCATCGATAAGCCAGCACAGCAGGCTACCCATGATCATTCCGAACAGCATCGTCGGAAGCCTGGGGTTAATACGCTTGAGGAACAGGGTCGATAGAACCGTCGCAAGCGCGATCAATACAGCGTAGAAGTTGATCGCCCCCAGTTGGTGCACCAGTGCTGTCCAGGTTTGGGCGAACGATGAATTGGTGGGCACTGGCAGGCCCAGGACGTATTTCATCTGGCTGCTGGCGATCAGCACGGCGGCACCAGCGGTAAAGCCAATCACGACCGTGTGGGAAATGAAGTTGACCAGCGTACCCAGCCGCGCAAGACCGAGGGCAAGCTGGATAAGCCCCGTCAAAAAGGTCAGCGTTAAAACCGCAGGAATGAACTCCGATGAATCAGGAGGAAAAACATTGCTCACTACGCTCAGGACGACGATGGATATCGCCGCCGCCGGGCCTGACACCAGATGCATGGAGGAGCCAAACAGCCCGGCAATCACCGGCGTGACGATAGCCGTATAAAGTCCATACTCCGGCGGCAAGCCAGCGATAAGGGCATAAGCAACACCTTGGGGAAGTACAATGACGGCACCCGTCAGGCCGGCCATGAAGTCCGCAGTCAGCGAGTTTTGAGACAGGCTTCGGCCCCAAACAAGAAAAGGAAGCCAGCGCGCTAACGGGCTGCCTTGCCTAAGCGTGAAACGACTGCTTGGTTTGCTCAATTGGGACTCCAGCCGGGTGCCTTTAGCGGAGACGCAAGGGCGCCCCCGACACCAGCCGGGGCGATTTACCCTGCGCGACATGACTCTTCACATCATTCTTTAGAAAGGATCGATACCAACCCTTGCTCCGGATCCACGACAACCTGATCCCCCGTCTTTATGAGTGTGGTGACATCGCCGTCTTCAAACCGGTCACACAGGGTCATGTCTGCCAGGGCCGCGCCCTGGACCAGGATAGTGTTCGCGCTGTTGAAGAGGATTGCCTTCGGGGCAATGCCGCGTGCTTTCATCTCATGCAGCATCCAGGCAGATGCGACCCCGCCCTTGGCGGTGTTGAGTACGAGGATCTTATCGACGTAGGACTGCCCCACGAGCTTATGGGCGGGCCGGGAAAAAATACCCTTGATCCGGTCAAGATCGTATCGAGCCGAAAAGTTATCGTTGGCAACCAGTGCCTCGCCCTGAACTTTGCTTCCGGTTCCTTTATGGCATTTCAGTTCAGTCTTCATACGATCTCTCCTGCAACAGCTGAGTCGATACACTCTTCCATACTGG
>JBDNIR010000191.1:0-2333 GCA_041688195.1 Marinobacter sp. | reverse complement strand
GGCTCGTCTGGGTCGGGGTACATGAGCAGGTTGTTTTCGGCCAGGAATCGAGCAAACAACATGCGGTGCCAATGCTCGTAGGCCACCTCTTCCACCAAGCGGTCCATGCTCTGGACTTTGCCCCCATTCAGGGAATCTCCCAGCTGGCGGCCATGGGCACGCAGGCGTCGACGCAGTTCCCGGTCGGCATCGCTCAGGTGCGTGGCCGGTGTGGGGTCAGCTACCCCCAACTGGCCCAGCGCTGCGTGGGCGCCTTTTTCGGCGGTGTCGCGGGCGTTTTTAACGGCGCGTTCCAGTTGGTGTCTGAGGGTTTTGTTCAGTGGCTTCACTCTATTTCCTCAATAATTGGTTCAGCATTGGCTCAAGCGGCAGCATTTAAGCCAATTGTAAATTTATTGGCTCAAATATTGGCCCATGAGCCAATTCTTGCTTTATTCCTGCTCCGGAAACCAGCGTGACGCGCGCCCCTTACCCTCAAGACGAGTCAGGCCATCCTCACGTAACTTTTCCAATAACCGTTTGGCCATACTGCGGCCAACTGCTATTTCTTCGAGAATTTCAGCGATGGCCAGGCCTTGCTTCGGGTGTAGTCTGAGCAGCATCAGAATTTGTTCTCTCGGCGTTCCTGTGGTCACGAGCGGGTATTTTTTGCGGATTTTCGTTGCTAGCCGCCAGTGACTAAAAGACTCCTCACTCGCAGGTTCAGCGAGGTTACGGCGAGCCAGACTTTTACATACACTTTCTATACGGGCTTTGGTGATTTGAGTGGTAGAGGCTCGTTCACTCACATCGGCTATCAGGTTACGCCACAGATGACGAAGCACCATCAGTTCATCGACATTCAGCGGTGGCTTCGATGCGTCTGCCACCAGCGTTCGGAAATCGGCATCAAGTGGCGATTCAAGCAGTGTCACGGTCACCGACTCACCTATTTCCTGAATGAGGGGTGGCCGCTTACCCTCCATCAGAAAAGCACTGAACATGCGCGCAACCCCCAGATTACTGCGGTTAACTAGGCGCAAACGGGTCAGTGCTTCCACCAGCAGCGGATTCCGCGCGGCTGGCTGGTGATGAAGAATATTGTCTGAGGTAATCCCTGCTATGAATCCGCCGTTGTTGCTGATTTCCATGCGGTCGTTGAAGAGCTTGGTCATCACCGGCCCGGCTAATCGATAATCCGCATGGCAAAAGGCATTCATCAGGGCTTCGCGCACGGCGATTTTCGGATACTGGCTGTATTCGAAATGATAAAACCCCTGCTTTGATGTGGTCAGCAGGTTGTAAGGGTGCAGTAATGCTTCCAGTCGCTCGATAGCCTGGGGAATACTGGTGACCTTATCTTCACGCAAGTCGTAGTCCACGTCGGATATCATATGCAGGAACAACCAGTAATGACCGGGCAAATACTGGCGAATTGCAGCTTCACTACCAGCAAGCAAGATAGCCGCTTTGGTCAGTTTGCCATCAGGCAATGTCCCCAGCGCCTGAAGCAGCCGCTGGTCATCCAGGTGAAGGAGATCACCGGGAGCGTTCTCCTGCCTGGCCAGGTTTCTCAATGTTTCCATGGCCGTAGGTGAGAGCACCTGTTGCAATGTAGCACTGATGATTTCGGCACTTAAATCGGTTTCACCAGTCTCCACTGCGATTCTACGGCGAAGTGTGCCGGTTAATGGCTGGCAGTCCTTGCCAACCCGAACTGTGCCCCGACCCGCTGTGTCGGTGTAAGGAGGCAACCCAGAGTAAATTTGCATCAACAGAACACGGCCCGTGCCTTCCAGTACGGTCAGCTCTTCAAACACCGGCATGATTTTCGGATCGGTCTGGTCGTATACCGCTTTTTTTAACATATTCGCATCGATTTCCGGTGGCACTCCCGGACTGGCGTTCTTGCGCCCTTGTATGCGATCTGCAACACCAAACACCACCGTGCCACCACCACCGTTCGCCATGCATACGGCCATCTGGACAACAATTCTTACCGCTTTGTCACGGCTTTTGGTGTCCCACTGTTTGAAGTCGAGATCCTGGTCCTCCAGATCGTCGGCTATGCAGTGATCCAGCTCTGGCAGCAGTTCCTCAATATTGGTGAGGGTTCGCATGGCTTTGGCAGTCCTCTTTTTGGCGGTTCTTTTTTTGACAGTTCTTTCTTTGGTTGACTGTTATTTGACCGAGACCGGGCCCTTTACCAGTGCGTTTTTGAGCTGATCTTTCACCTCTTCCGCCCAGGTATCAATGTCTGCCTCGGTTTTCAGGGTACGTCGTGGTACTGATACAAACTGGATTTCCGGTTCACACAGCTCAGCGGCGGATACCGCCACGTTATCAAAGCGGCT
>JBDNIR010000190.1:0-3289 GCA_041688195.1 Marinobacter sp. | reverse complement strand
GAGTTGTCTTGTTTCTACGCCTTCACTTCACGTGGCTTCATTTGGTGGCTTGGGGCGGAACCGGTATTATCGGATCACTTGTTTATTCACGTCTGTACCTATCCGAGGTTGTTGATATGGAACCCATTCGTCCTGATGACGATGAATTAAAGGCAGATCCTGCACATCCCCGCAGGGGGCCGGATAGGATGCAACCTAAAACTCCACCTCCGCCACCTTCCGGTGGTTCAGGAAAGCTGGTGGGTTTGCTGGTTGTGCTGTTGGTGGTATCTGTTGTAGCCGGTGCCGGCCTGGTGTGGCAACAAGCCCAGCGTCTGGCGGTGCTGGAGGAGCAGGTCGAGGAGGCTGATTACTGGGTGCGCCAGAGCAAGCTCGCGCTGGCTCGTTTCGAAGGTGAGTTGACCGAAACCGGCGAAAGTCTTGAGCAGCGGGGCTCAACAATAGAGCAACGGCTGACCGAACAGAAACAGCAGATTGCGACGGCCAACAGCGAGATCCGCAAACTCTGGGTTATTGCCAATGAACGCAACAAGAAGTCTCTGGAAGAACAGGCCGGTCAGATTGCGGCTTTGAAGGCGAACGCAGATAATCAGGCAAGTACTTTGGCTGAGCTCACCGAGGCTCGGGAGGGCATTAAGTCGGACATTGGAAGCCTTGACCAGGCGGTGAGTTTGCTTGACGGCAAGGCAGACACGCTGGCAGCAAATGATGAGCGCCTCCGGGCGCAGCTCGAAACGCTGGTTTCAGAGGTTGATGCGCTCGACGCCGGTGTTGAGCGAAGCCTGCAGCGATTCAGGCAAGAGCAGGGGCTCACCATAGACGGTATGGAAAGCCGTTTGAGTGCACTGGAAAGCGCCCAGGGAGACGTTTCAACAACAGGTCCACGGCTCAGCAAGGCCGACGCCAGACTTGCCAGTCTTGAGGAAACCATCAAGTCAATTGATGCCTCCCGCGCCCAGTTGACTTCGCGTCTGGTTCGCCTTTCAGAGCAAGTTGACGCCATGCGGTAATATTGTGATTGTGTTGGTAAACGGGTTTCAGTTTGTCGGGACCGAAGAGCACAGCTAGACTAATCATAAATAATGATCGAGAGGCATCGGTTTATGTCATGGAAAGATAAAGTCGGGGCACAACTTGAGCGGCTTCGGATGAGGCTGGACATTTTTAATCAGTCTTTGGCTGACAAAGCATTGCCGGAAGATCGAAAAAGCCGCGTGGGCAGACTTTCGCTAGAAAATAAAGCTTCGGCAGCAGGTCAGGGCGTGCCAAAGCTGAAAGCAGTAAAAGGTGGTGGGCGCGTCAAACATCAGGCGGTTGAGTGAAATCTGGTCAATCAAAACGTCTGCACCGTCATCGTGTCGAAAAAATCCGGAAAAGATTTGACAGCGGGGGCCAAATGCTTAAAATGCGGCTCTCACTTGATCAAGACAGCAGTTAAATGTCAATCAGGTAGCTGGAAGTGGGTGGTTAGCTCAGCTGGGAGAGCATCGCCCTTACAAGGCGAGGGTCACTGGTTCGATCCCAGTACCACCCACCATTTTCAGCCTTCCGGGCTTCCCCTGTCCGGTTGAGTGTTCGACAGGCCAGCGTGCCTTGAGAACGATGCGGAGCGGTAGTTCAGTTGGTTAGAATACCGGCCTGTCACGCCGGGGGTCGCGGGTTCGAGTCCCGTCCGCTCCGCCATTTTTGTTTCCCCCAGGGTGGTTAGCTCAGCTGGGAGAGCATCGCCCTTACAAGGCGAGGGTCACTGGTTCGATCCCAGTACCACCCACCATTCTCGTCGTGAATCCTATGGTTATCGTTACTCAACACCATTTTGCGGTGTTATTCGCATGCGCGTGAAAAGCTCCAGCGTGGGCCGGAGCCAAATGTTAACGGTCGGGGGTATCAGCGACCGATCAGTGACTGGCCGCATACTCTTACGGTGTTGCCATTGACGCCCGCTGATGTCGGGTTGCAATACCATGCAATGGTTTCCGCCACATCGATTGGCAGCCCACCTTGTGAAAGACTGTTCATGCGCCTTCCAGCCTCACGAATGGTAAAGGGCATGGCAGCGGTCATTTGGGTTTCAATGAAGCCGGGGGCGACGGCGTTTATGGTTCTGCCATCCTTCAGCTGTTTCGCCAGCGCCTCGACATAACCGATCACGCCACTCTTGGACGTAGCGTAGTTGGTCTGACCAAAATTGCCCGCAATTCCGCTGATGGATGACACGCAAACGATTCGACCATTGTCTCGCAGCAGTTCCCGGCTCATGAGCTCCTCATTGATCAGCTCTTCGGCGGTCAGATTAACTGCAATGGCCATATCCCAGAAGTGCTCCGGCATGTTGCCTAGGGTTTTGTCCCGAGTGATACCGGCATTGTGGACAATGATATCAAGTCCGCCGAAGTGCTCTTGCGCAAAGTCTGCAATGATCTGCGGGGCATCGGCTGCGGTGATGTCGCAGGGTAGGGCTTTGCCTTTGATTCGGCTGGCGACCACCTCCAACTGTTCCATGGCGGCCGGAATATCCAGGGCAATGACCGTGGCGCCATCCCGGGCAAGAGTGTCGGCTATAGACTCTCCAATGCCCCGTGAGGCGCCAGTGACCAGCGCCACTTTGTCTCTCAGGGGGGTAGCCGGGCTGATCGCATGGGCACCCTTGGTTGACTTGGTGATCCGGACGCACTGACCGGATACATAAGCGGAGCGTGAAGACAGGAAAAACCTGACTGTTGAGTCCAACTGCTGGCTTGCCGTGGGCGCCATCCAGATCAGGTTGGCGGTCGCTGCTTTTTTGCCAACTTCTTTACCCACGCTGCGGACAAAACCTTCCAGCGATCGCTGGACGGCTGCCTGGACCGGGGCTTTACAACGGGCAGGATCAAGTCCAACCACGAGAACCCGGCTGTTACTGGCGAGCTGTCGGATGGTGGGATGGAAAAAGTCATACAGTGCCCGCAGCTGCACGGTATCTTTGATACCGGTGGCATCGAATACGAGTGCTGAGAATTTCAGGCTCAATTCAATTGTAAGATCCAGCGGGACGGCTTTAGTGCTGGCGCGGGCTGAGTCAGTGAGTGAGGGTATTTTACTGGCATGATGAAGCATGGCGGCGCTTGCCGAGATCGTGTTTCCGAGCTCAGTGATGCTTTTGCCGCCCGATGCGCAACCAATCAGCACGTTGCCCTCGGTGAAAGGCTGATCGGTTCGCGTCCAGCGCTTGAGGGGAGTGGGTGAAGGTAGCCCCAAGAATTGGGCTGCGGTCTTGCCCAAAGACGTGTTAACAAGCTTGAAGTAAAGG
>JBDNIR010000189.1:0-4964 GCA_041688195.1 Marinobacter sp. | reverse complement strand
TGACTGCCAGGTTCAGTCGTTCGGCCACATTGGTGCGCGTCATTGGCAATCCGCTGCGGTTTGGAATGAGGGGTTGCTCGACATGCAAGTCGGCGTATTTCAGCCACTGCCGAATTTCCTTCGCCGTTTCCTTCCATAGAGGGGTTCTGGGGATTTTCCCTCTAAAAAAGACAAAAACATCTGCAGGCTCCGCCATCCGTGCTCCGTAGAGCCTCAATACATTTAACAAAACGCTATATCTAACACTGGTTTGTTACACTTGCCTACTTTTGGAGTGGGTAATGGCCACCGAAAAGCGAATTAAGATACTCTCTGAAGCCGAAATTGATGAGCTGTATTCTGCTCCAGTCTTCAATGAAAGCGATCAACGGTTCTTCTTTACCCTAAATGATGCCGAATCCGATGCCTGTCGCCGTATTCGAAGTCGGCAACACACATGTGTGTTTGTGCTGCTGTTGGGCTATTTCAAATCAAAACCTGTCCCCATAGTACCGAAGTATGGGCAGATAAAGTCGGATCTTAAGTTTGTTACAAGCACCATTCTGCAGGGGCAAGGGCTCCGCCCATTTAACCTGTCACAACGGGATAAAGACCGGCTATTCACTCGGATTTTTAGCCTGTTAAAACACGTTCAGTGGAAAGAACAAGATCATTTACCGGTACTGGCAGACGCCTTGTTAGAGCAAGCAGCGAGCTGGGCAGCCCCTCGTGCACTCTTTGATGCTGCCATTGAATACTTGGCTTACCAGAGGATCGCCATTCCAGCCTACAGTACACTGCAGAATATTATCAGCCAGGTGCTGAATCAGCATCAGCAGGCACTACATGATCAAGTTAAGGTGGCATCCAGCGTAGGCCTGACGGTGATGTTAGATGATCTGGTCTCAGGCGCCGTTTTACGTTGCAGCAGCTGCGGCAAAGTGCCCGCAACTTCATCGGTACCGAACTCCAGAAAGAGCTGGCTGCGTACCACCCTATACAGCCCTGGCTGGCCGATGTGACGGCTGTGTTTGAAGTGCTTTCTTTGTCTCAGAAGAACCAACAGTACTATGCCGAGCGAGTTGATTATTATGGTGCCAAACTCAAGCGCCAGTCTCGGGTCAATCAGCAGTTTTTTTTGCTTTGCGACCTGCAGTCGCGCTATCAGCAAGGTCTGGAGCGTATTGCCGAGGGGTTCATCCATCACGTTCGTCAGGCCAAGCATCAAGCAAAGTTGATGGCACAAGAACAGGTTTATCAGGACTGGCAGAAAGCCGCCCGTAACGTCAGTAAAGCAGCGAATGTGTTGCACCTGTTCGTTGATGATAGCATCGACCCGGAGACTTCTTTCCAGTCTGTGCAGCAGCAGGCTTTTCAGTTGCTCAATGCTAAGGATCTCAACTCGGTCTGCCGGTACCTGAGCAATCAGAAACAATTGACTGAAGAAGCTTTCTGGCAGCACCTGGATACGGAATCCAGCTTGCACACGAGGCTGCTGCGTTCGTTGTTTTGCTGTCTGCGCATTGAAGGAACGGATAAAACCCAGCGCCTGGCGAGTGTATTGGAGCAGGCCCGACTCGACCTGAGTGTCACGCACACCCTTAGTGAAGCTTGCACTGATCGGCGCTTACCGCCGAAAACCACGCGGCCACTGTTGCTCAACACCGATGACTCAATCAACAAAGCCCGGTATGAATGGTTCCTATACCTACAGATTCCCAACCGTCTCAACGGTCAGCTCATGTTGCCAGAGGTTATCAAATACCGAGCGTTGGAAGCCGACCTGGTCAAGCCCCAGACCTGGAAAAATGAGAAAGAAGCGCTGGTCGCAAGCACGCAACAGCCAAAACTGAGTGAAGACCCGAAACGCCTGATTCCAGCCATGGCCACGGAGCTGAACCTGCGCCTGCACGAAGTTAGCAACTATCTGGAACGCTCGGACAACCGCGATGTCATCCTTCGCCCTAAGGGCGGCAAGCACCACTGGCGGTTGCCTACGGCCAGCAAGAAACACCTAGTCAACAATCCGTTCTTCCAACAGATGCGAGCCATCGGCGTAGCCGATGTCCTGCGCGTGGTTGACCAGGATACTGGGTTCATTAACGACTTCGAACATGTACTGGGAATGAGCTCCAAGAGCCGCCAGTACGAGGTGGATCTGATGGCGATACTCATCGCCAACGCCACCAACCAGGGCATCTACGGCATTGCCCAGATCTCCAATCGGACCTACGATCAGTTGAGTACTATCCAGGCCAACTATCTGCGCCTGGAAACCCTGAATGCGGCCAATGACCGAATCAATAACGCCACGACTCGTCTTTCCATTTTCAAACACTACAACATCCAGGAAAACAGTCTGCACGCCAGTGCTGACGGTCAGAAGTTCGAAGCCAAGCGGGAGACGTTTCGCACCCGGTACTCATCCAAGTACTTTGGCACCAGTAAAGGTGTCTCGGCGGTCAGCCTGAACGCCAACCACATGGCCATCAATGCCCGAGTGATCGGGGCTAATGAGCACAAGAGTCATTACATATTTGACCTGTTGATGAACAATAGTACCGAGATCATCCCGGACATGCTGTCGACCGATACCCATGGCGTCAACCATGTAAACTTTGCGCTGCTCGACCTCTTTGCCTACCGGTTCGCACCGCGTTATGCGCAGGTCGGCAAAGTGATTAACGAACTGTTCAACGTCAGTGAAGACAAAAATGATCGCATCCAACTCATGCTGAGAAAACCGATCAACACGCAGCGCATCCTGGATCACTGGGACACTATCCAGCGAATTGCAGTATCGCTGGCACAGCGTAAAAGCACTCAAGCGACTCTGGCTCGTAAGGTCTCCGGATACAAGAAAAACCATCCACTACTGGATGCGCTGACCGAGTACAACCGGCTGCTGAAAGCCCAATACCTGCTGAATTACATCGATGACGCCAGCCTACGCAACCATGTACAGAGGGCTCTGAACAGAGGTGAAGCCTATCACCAGCTGCGCAGGGCGATCAGCAACGTTAATGGCGACCGGTTCCGAGACAACAGCGATGACGAAATCTTGATCTGGAATGAATGTGCTCGTCTGGTGGCCAATACCATTATCTACTTCAACTCGAAGGTACTGAGTAATCTGCTGGACAGCTTTGAACAACAGGGGCACACGCAGAATCTGGAACTGATCAAGCGAGCTTCCCCGGTAGCCTGGGAAAATATCAACTTCCGGGGTACCTATACGTTCGCTCCAACCGGTGAACTACCAAAATTAGAGGATCTGATGGCGACTATTGAGGGGTATTTGCCGGTGTCTGGACAATAATGCGCCTCTACAGGCAATGGATGTCGGGGCCTGCAGAGGTTTATGTCTTTTTTAGAGGGAAAATCCCTAGGACCCCTTGAAGGCCGGATCGTGGCGCAGGCTGTTGGCATCGTTGCCATCGGCATAGCCGCAGGCACTCTGGAAAATGCGCTGGCGCAACAGGTCCGTCAGGCTGTGGTCAATATAAGACGGGTGTCGCCAATCCTCGATAGCTGAGGCCAGGCGCTCAATCAGGCCGGTCTGACGATCCACGCCCTGTAGCAGTATGGCTCCAAAGTCACTGGACAAGGCCCCACCATTAAAATCGGCGCGCACCGTGAAGCCGGCGATAGCAGGAAAACGGAGTTGGGTTGGGGTAGAATGGCACATAGGCGGTCTCGTTTAAGCTTCGTACGAAGCGTTATTGGAGTAACTTCAATTATATCAATTGGTTAAGCGAGATTCTCCTACTTTTTTGAATAATCCGGGTTAAAAAGAGCGTTTGACAATCACATGTCTTACGTCATATAAATGAGTTGCAGAAAAGTTGGAAGCAAGAGTTTAATTTGATGATTGTAAATTAACTGAAACAACAAAACTTCCGTGCAGGAGAGTGCGATGAGTATCGATTTCGTAGTGCACGACGCCGATGACAGTGTCGGTGTGGTCGTAGTAGAGGGCATTAAGGCGGGGCAGAAACTGACCGGATGGGTTATGCATCAAGATCAGACGGTCAATTTTGAGGTTCGTGACTCAATCCCCATCGGCCACAAGTTGGCCATTCGTGATCTAGCCGAGGGTGATACCGTGATCAAGTACGGGGTCGACATTGGTAAAACGATTAAACCAATCAGTCAGGGTGAGCATCTTCACGTCCACAACGTCAAAACTAAGAGGTGGTAAGTATGGAACTCAAGGGACGCAAGTTCATGGGCTATCGTCGCGATAATGGCCGTGTCGGAATTCGTAACCACGTCATCGTATTGCCAGTGGATGATATTTCCAATGCCGCCGCTGAGGCAGTGGCTAACAACATTAAGGGCGCTATGGCTCTGCCTCATCCCTATGGGCGCTTACAGTTCGGTGCCGATCTGGATCTACACTTCCGTACACTGATTGGCACTGGTAGTAACCCCAATGTGGCTGCTGTGGTGGTTATCGGTATTGAGCCGGGTTGGACCGCCAAGGTTGTAGATGGTATCAAGGCCACGGGTAAGCCTGTGGTGGGGCTTTGGATCGAACAGAACGGCGACCATAACACCATATGTTCTGCCTCTAAAGCTGCCCGAGAATACGTACAGTACGCCACCGAACTGCAGCGTGAAGAGTGTGATGTTAGTGAACTCTGGGTGTCGACCAAGTGCGGCGAGTCCGACACTACATCGGGATGTGGGTCGAATCCTTCCGTCGGTGATGCGTTTGACAAGTTGTATGACGCCGGCTGTACGCTAGTTTTCGGTGAGACCACAGAGCTGACCGGTGGTGAACATTTGGTGGCTGATCGCTGTGCCACACCTGAGGTTCGCGAAAAGTTTCAGGCGATGTTCGATCGCTACAGTGAAGTGATAGACCGCCACAAAACTAGCGATCTCTCAGATTCTCAGCCGACTAAGGGCAACTTCGAGGGTGGGCTGACCACTATCGAAGAGAAAGCATTGGGCAACATTCAAAAGATCGGCCACCGCTG
>JBDNIR010000188.1:0-12368 GCA_041688195.1 Marinobacter sp. | reverse complement strand
TGGAACCGAGCCTGAAGCAGTCCGGCAGTTGCTGACTGTAGGGAAAGGGCACCCGGTAGCGGCTGGTAAAACGCACATCCGAAACGCTGCCCTGGATGGAGCGACAGTGCGCCAGGGTTTTAGCGCACCGCTGCTCAGCATGGGTCTGCAACTCCCGGATCGCTTGGCGGCGCTGTTGTTGCACCGCTGGCGGTGCGCCGTCACTGGCGAAAAACCCGTGCTCATCGTAGCTGAAGAAGGGAATCAGGCGGGCAACGCGCCGGGACAAGTTACTGTGCCCCCGGAGCGAGGGATATTTCGCCCGTGAAAGCTGAAGCCTGACCACTAGCCTGTACATAAGGTAAAGACTGGCAACCGCTGCGAAGGCGTAAAAAATAAGGGCAGACGTCATAGACTCTGTTCCTGCTGAATTTCTCAAAAACTAGCAAGGCAAGGTGAAGGCCTTGTGTCACTTTTCCGACAGTTGGATGACAGGATTGACTATCAAGGGGTTATTTCAACCTTGTGTGACTAATTTTGTGTGGCCCCGAACCCTGCATAAAGGAGCTTGTCTGTTACGCTTCAGTCGAAGGGTGAAATTAAATCACCAGACTGGCGTTGGTTTTTCTTGTTTTCGGGTTCGGAACACTGTTTTCAGCGACGTTGTATGCCAATTTTATGCTCGAAAGCGTCGTGCCTGATATCAACAGACTCATGGCTGATGCAAGTTCGCCACCGTTGTCAATGATCCAGATACCTTCTTGGCAGGGCACATTAGGCGAGTTCAGGTCGATAGATTGGACAAAGCTTGCAAGATTCTGTTCGGACAGATAATTTTTCAGTATCAGTGCAGCGTGAGATTCGTGTACAAGCCCTGCATCAACGATCCAGTGGTTACTGATACCGCAAAGGCTCAACGTTGCAATGTGTGACGCAGCCGTTTCCAGTCGGTTATCTTCTGGCGAGGACGTCATCTATTGCTTCTTGCGTGGCTACCGAATCCGTAACGGGGTAGAACCCGACGCTACTCCATTGTAATAGAGGTAACTACGTTAAAGATCAAGTATGTACATCTCTTCCAGAGAATAACTCTGATGAACACAGTGTCCCGTCTGGGTAATTCGTTTATTTATTATCGATAACGCTCAGCTTTGCTCGCGCCACCGATGTCATAATGGATTCTGCGCTTTTATGCCAGCGAACAGGCTTTGCCAGCTTTTCATTGTGCGTCCAATCACCTCACCGTTCAGGAGGTTCAGGGCAGCATCGGAGTGTAAGAAAAACGGACGACACCCATCACCAGAATCAAGTTGAAGACTCCGGCGCTAAGGATCTTAAATCGTTCGGTGTTATTGCTCATCGTTTCCCCGTTGCTTTATCAAAGCAGAAATCGTGACCAAAATCGTTATTGGGTTTTGGTCAAATCAGCGCTTTTTCAACCCACTCCAGGCGGTCCTGGCCGAAGTACAGATCGTCCTCCACAAATATCGTGGGAGCACCAAATAGGCCTCTTTCTACTGCCGCCTCTGTTGCCTGGATCAATCCGGTTTTGAATTCCGGCTGTGTTATTGCTTCCAGCACCACATCAGCGTCAAAGCCTGCACCGTTCAGCACCTCGGCCAGAACTTCTTTAGACGAGAGATCTTTCCCCTCGGCCCAGGCGGCGGTGAACAGGGCGCGGTTATAGTCTTCGATCCGATTGTTGGAAAGCGCCCATAAGGCACCACGCAGGGCGTTAACCGTGCTGAAAGGGAAATGTTGGTTGAGTGTATAGCGGACCGCGTAATGGTCCGCATAACGTTCAAGATCCTTTTTAAACCACTGCCATTTGGCAGGGATCGTCATTGGACTGATGTTTTCGCTGGCCTTAAAAACGCCCCTTAATAGAATCGGTTTGTAGTTGATGCTTGCCCCGGTTCGTTCACACAGACCGGCAAGTTGCGTCCAGGCAAGGTAGGACGTCGCACTGACATAGTCGTAATAGAAATCGATGGTTTTACTCATTATTAATTCCTCTTGTCATGATGCAGGCAGTTACCAAGGCTCGGCGAAGGGGCGTATATCCTGTTCGAAGGTCCATGCTGTTCGGGGTTGGTTATGGAGCTGCCAGTAGACTTCCGCCAGATCATCCGGCTGGATAATGCCGTCCTCGCCTTTGCTGGCATACAGGTCAGGTAGAACAGCTGCGGTCGATTCGTTTTCGATCAGACCGTCGACGATCACATGCGCTACGTGGATCCCCTGCGGTCCAAGCTCCCGAGCCATGCTCTGGGCCAATGCCCGCAACGCGTGCTTGCCTCCAGCAAAAGCTGCGAAGCCGCTGCTGCCCTTGACGCTGGCCGAGGCACCGGTAAACAGAATTGTGCCCTGGTTGCGGATCAGCATCTTTTTGGCGACCTCCCGTCCCAGCAGGAAGCCGGCTAGGGCACACATTTCCCAGACCTTGCGATAGACACGCGTGGAGGTTTCAGTGATGCTAAAGCGCACATTGCCGCCCACATTGAATACCGTAACGGCGATAGGCCCCAATTCCGCTTCCACCTTCTCGACCAGTCCGATCACCTGCTCTTCGTCGCGGGCATCGGAGTACATCGCAGTGGCGTCCGAGCCAAGTCCCCGGACATCGCTAACCAGAGTGTCCAGGTCACCACGACGACGGGTGGCCACAATATGGAAACCCTCCCGGGCAAAGCGCCTGGCAATGGCTGATCCCAGGTGATCCCCGGCGCCGACCACTAAAGCAATGGGTCTGTCGATGGTTGCCATCTTCTGCTCCTGATTTTTTTATTGGCTGGAAAAAACTTATCGCGCTGCTTAAGATAAATATAATCGATTGTATCTATGATTACGACAACCAGGGCTTATGGTATGGAGTTACAACAGTTACGCCTCTTTCTGGCGGCAGCCGAATTGGAAAGCTTCACCCGGGGAGCTAAACGCGCCTTCGTGTCACAACCGGCGCTATCCGCCTCGGTCTCCAAGTTAGAAGCTGAGATGGGGGTCAAGCTGTTCACCCGTAACAAGCGCAATGTGGTCCTGACTCCGGCGGGTCGAATGCTGCTGAAAAGAGCGAAGCTGATCGTTGAAGAGTGCGCCAAGGCCAAAGATGAGCTGAAGCATCATGATGTGCTGCGTATGCTTCGGTTGGGGGTGGTCAATACCCTGTCCATTGCCCATGTCGCTCGGCTTATTGAGCAATACCGCCGGGAGAATCCCCGTTTGCGGTTGAGTGTGTTCGATGCCACCGAAGTGGAGGTGGAGCGATTGGCGCAGGAAAGTCGAATCGACATGGCGCTGACATTACTGCAGGACAGGCCCGATAGCGGTCGGAAATTCAGCCATTCAAAAGAGCTGTTCTCAGAAACCTACATGGTGGCAATGGCCTCTCACCATCACCTCAGCCGATCCCCGTCGGTGAGGCTCGCAGACCTGGAAAATGAACCCTTTATCGCCCGCTCTCATTGCGAGTACCGTCGTGTTTTTCAGGACCTGATCAAGTCGAACGGCGTGCGCTTGGACGTTGCGTATGTCACCAATCAGGATGACAGGGCGCTGACTCTGGTCGAAGAAGGGGTTGGGGTCGCTATTGTCCCGGAGCATCACGCCTCGCCGGGTATCGTGAAGCGCCCTCTGGTGGAAGCGACGGCGAAAAGGTCAATCGGGTTCGAATGGGGTGAGGGTGAAAACCGGGAAGAGGTTGACCGGTTTGTAGCCTTTGCCTGCACTGCTCGGTGGCCATAAAAAGCAACCTCCCGGGGCTTAAACACTTAATCAGTCCTAAATGCCTGCTATGTCGATACAGCTGTAGTACATGCTTGCTCGAAAGCCGCGCAAGCATGCAAGACCGACTGATCTGCAAGATGTCGCCCGACGATTTGAATGCCCACTGGCAGCCCACTACTCGTCCATCCAGCTGGCAGTGATGCCGCTGGCTGTCCGGTAAGGTTAATAGGCAAAGTGAAGGACAACCATTGGAAGGGGTGAACGATTTTACCTTCAATTTTCTCTGGGCCTTGCATAAGAACTAGCCTCAAACGGAGGCCTATTCAGAGACCTCCGAGCTGACGCCGCCCAGATGGGAATGGCGTCGTTCCGAGGCTTATGCAAGCCAAAGGCTGCCCGGAATCGCACAATCCAACAGGCTCATATGGCCTGTTGTGCGCGAGACCATCAATGATCACTCCCTCAGTCCGCACAGAACGCCAGATCGAGCCACTGCCCTACCTCCAGCAACAGTCGATCACCATGCAGTGGAGCAATCAGCTGAACGCCGACGGGCAGATCGTTTGGCCCGGTCATACCTGGGACGTTCAAGCAAGGCGTCCCCAGAAGCGTCCAGATGCGGTTGAAGATCGGGTCTCCGGTACCAGAGGTGTAAGCAGGTGCCTCACCCGGTGCGCTCGGCGCAAGCAGTACGTCAACGTCCGAGAATACGTCGTCCAGCGCGGCACGGCAGGCAGCGGCCTTGTGTTTCGCGTCGATGTATTTCTGGTGCGAGACCCGAGAGCCCTCGTCCAGCATGTCTCTTAGACGAGGACTCAAGTGCTCTCCGTGCGCATCACGCTCAAAGCTGAGGCCTTGCGAAGCCTCGTAGGTCATGATCGTATGCTGGACTTCAAGCAGATCGTCATACTGCTCCGGCAATGTGACTTCGGATACCTCTCCCCCCGCATCTGTTATGCGTTTCATCGCCGACTCCAACGCGGCCACGGTATCCGGCAGAGCGGAAGGCCATTGGGGCGTTCGACACAGGCCTATCCTCGGTCGCATCGAAGCCGCTGAACGCAACTCCAATTCACGACCGCTGAGGACGGAAGCGAGAAGCGCCACGTCCGGAACATTGCGGGCAAATACGCCCACCGTATCGAGCGACCAGGCCCCGGGCTTCATCCCCGCGGTATTCACGTCCCCGTAGGTCGGTTTGTAGCCGAACACGCCACAGTAGGACGCGGGCCTGATGATTGATCCCGCCGTTTGGGTTCCCAGGGCAAACGGGACCATGCCGTCTGCGACGGCCGCGGCTGATCCGCTTGAAGAACCGCCGGGCGTGCGCGTGGGATCATGTGGGTTACGTGTCTTGCCGGGCGAGAAGAACGCGAATTCAGTCGTTACGGTCTTGCCCAATACCAGACCGCCCGCACGGCGAATTAGCGCAACAGCAGCGGCATCCGAGGCAGGTCGACGGTTTGCGTAAATTGCGGAGCCACACCCGGTCGGCATGTCGTGGGTGTCGAACAGATCTTTCGCCGCCACGGGAATTCCACGCAATATTCCATTATTAGTGGATTGATCGATGCGGCGGGCGGCGTCGACGGCGGCACCCTCATCGAGGTGCGCCCAGGCCTGGATTTCCGGCTCCCGTTCCCTGATTCGCTCAAGACACTCCAGCGTGAGTGCCTCACTGGAGAGTTTGCCGGCTGCAATCTTCGCCTGGGCGTCAGTTGCCGAGCGCCAGCCAGCTTTAGTAGTCATGCCGCCGCCCAGTGAGCCATGATCTCGCGATATGCCGAGCGAATTTGTTCGATACGCTCGACGTAACAGAATTCATCGGTCTGATGAGCCATGTGAGGCTCGCCGGGGCCGAGAATCACGGACGGGATGTTGCCGTAGTAGGGCGTCAGCACCGAGCCGTCGGTAAAATAGGTTACCGCCCGCGGACCTGGCGCCTCTCCGAGAATCGGCGTCATGATATCGTAGACCGCCTTCACCCATTCCTGCTGCGGCTCCGTCCAAATGCCCTTCAGGTCGACCACGGGTTCCAGTTCACTCAGGTCGGGGCTGAGATACTCGCCGAGATTCAACTTCAAAGCCGCATGGTCCGCCCCCGGGGTCGTCCGAATATCGACGCCGATTCGGCAGAGATCGGGCACGGAGTTCATGTTCATGCCGCCATGGATGGTCCCGACGTTCAGTGTGTCGAAGCCAAGCACCTCGTGCTCCGGACGACCGAACTCAAAATGTTCCAGCTTACTGGTCACACGCGCCGCCTTGTACACGGCGTTCTCGCCATGCTGCGGCATGGAACCATGGGCCGTAACGCCCTTCGTGACGGCATGTAGCCACAAAGCGCCCTTATGGCCGACCATCGGGTAGTTGCTGGTCGGTTCGGCGATGATCATTGCTCCGGCCTCGCCCAGGACATCGCCCTGTCTGGCCAGAAAATGGGCTCCCTCACAGCCGGTTTCCTCTCCAGCGGTGATGACCAGCACCACTCCAGGTCCGCTATCGAGTTCGTCGGCGAGATCAATGGCGGCTGCAACGAACGCGGCCACGCCTGCTTTCATATCAGTCGAACCACGCCCGTACAGTTTGCCGTCTTCGATATCGCCCGCGAACGGATCCACGTGCCAGGGCTCGCC
Organism: Marinobacter sp.; assembly: GCA_041688195.1. Lineage (GTDB taxonomy): Bacteria > Pseudomonadota > Gammaproteobacteria > Pseudomonadales > Oleiphilaceae > Marinobacter. Next base: position 6,030 of record JBDNIR010000188.1, on the reverse strand, counting down.
GCCGAGGGGAACGGTATCGATATGGCCAGTAAAACAGATGGGCTTTCCAGAGCCGTCACCGAGCCGCGCAATCACGTTGGTGCGCCCGCCCTCGCCCTCCGGGTAGGAAACCCGGAATCCCGCCTCTTCGAGGAGGCGCCCCAGATAATGCGCGCAATCACGCTCATTACCGGGTGGGTTGATGGTATTGAAGCGGATCAAGGCCTGGGTGAGCCCGACCGGGTCGATCGTCGCCTTCATAATATTCGCCCTCTTGTCTTTTGGTGAACAATCAGTGGTCCTGTTCCCGCAGTCGGGAACATTGCTGCGATGCACGCCAACGCTGGCGGGTGCCTCATATCAACCGAAATACGCCTGGTGGACCTCTTCGTTGTCCTGCAACGACGTGGCGTCACCTTCCGCCGCGACACGTCCTTTGCTCAGCACGTAACCGTAATCGGAGATCGCAAGTGTCTGGCGGACGTTCTGTTCCACTAGAAATATGGTCACCCCACGTTCGTTGATTCGCTTGATAACCTGGAAATTCTCTTTTACGAGCAGCGGGGAAAGACCGAGTGACGGTTCATCGATGAGCAGCAGATCCGGGGAGCTCATCAGTCCTCGTCCGATCGAGAGCATCGCCTGCTCACCGCCGGACATGGTGCCTGCAAGTTGAAGGCGCCTCTCCTTCAACCTCGGAAATATCTCGTACGCTTCTTCGATACGGTCCCGAATTTCCGCTTCGGACTTCACCTGATAGGCGCCGAGACGCAGGTTTTCCTCAACCGTTAGTTTCGGAAAAACCTTGCGGCCTTCCGGGATACAGGAAATGCCCGTTGAGATGACCTTGTGTGTGGGGAGTCCGGTTATTTTGCGACCGTTGAAGGTGATTTCTCCGGCGCGGGGCGCCGTCAGCCCAAGGATCGATCGGATCAGCGTGGTCTTGCCTACGCCGTTGGAGCCGAGGAGGCACGTTATGCGGCCTGGCTTGACCTCCAGCGAAACGCCTTCAAGCACATCGGCCTTGTCGTACCCCGTGTACACGTCATCGACTTTCAGTCCTTCGGACATAGCGATTCTCACTCGATGCCTAGGTACGCCTCGCGCACCTGTGGGTTATGAACGACGTCCTCGTAGGAGCCCTCGCAAATCTTCTTGCCAAAATTCAGCACCGCGCAGTGCTCGGTTATTCGCTCCATGACGCTCATCTCATGTTCAATGATGATTATGGCGAGTTCGGGTGTGCGCTCCCGAACCGACAGGATGTCATCCATGAGCTGGTGCGTTTCCTCGTGCGTCATGCCTGCCGAGGGCTCATCGAGCAACAACAGTTTTGGCTGACTGATCAACGCACGACAGATCTCGATGCGGCGACGGTCGAGCATCGGAAACGCACCGACAGCATCGAACATGCAATCCGCAAGCGCCGAGCTGAAAACCTTAACCAGATCACGCGCGTCCTCGAAATGCCGCTCGAAATCCCGGGCGAAAGCACCTCGCCGAAAGAGGTTGAAACCAAGCCCCAGGTTCAGGCGCTTGTGGTCGCCCACCAGAATATTGTCCAGCAGAGACAGCGACAGACACATGCGCGACCGCTGGAAGGTCCGTGCGATCCCGGCCCGGTAAACCGCCTGAGCGCGATGCCGGGTAATGTCCTCGCCATCGAATAATGCCTGGCCATCACTGAAATCGTAGATCCCCGTGAGGACATTGAAGAATGTGGTCTTGCCGGAACCATTCGGCCCGAGAAGGCCCATTATGTCACCTCGGTTCACATCGAGGTTCAGGTCGTCCAATGCAACAAGCCCCCCGAAACGCCGCGTCACACCTTCGCAGGAGAGCAATACTTCCTTATCGGTCATGCCTTGCCCCTCCATCCCGGGATGTAATTGCGCATTCCGCGGGGCAGAAGTCCATCGGGGCGGAAAAGAAGAATCAGTACGACGAGTGAGGCGAACAGCAGGAACCGGTACTCCTGAATCATCTGCAGTTTTTCAGGCAGGATGACAACGATCGCGCTGGCTACCGCCAGGCCCCACGGATTCCCCATGCCGCCCAGCAGAACAATGGACACCAAGATCAGTGAGTCCCCAAAGCTGAAGTTCGCCGGGGCAATATAGCCAAGCATCATCGCGTAAAGTGCGCCGGCAATACCGATCAGGAAATTGCCCAGAGTGAAGCCCAATGCCTTCCAGCGCGCGATGTTCAATCCGTAACAGGCAGCGGCCGTTTCGTCGAGGCGAACCGCATCCATGCTTAGACCGATCCATGACCGCTCAACACGTTTAGTGAGCGCAAACGCTACCACGAGCAGAGCCAATGATAGCAGCAGGTACTTGAAGTAAAAGGAAATAAAGAAACCATTCGCGAACTCAATACTGGAATTGAAACCCCAGCCCAGCAGCGACATCTCTCCCGTCGTCAGGCCCTGTGGGCCGCCGAGGGTATCGTTCACTTCAAGGAAGCTCTTGAACAGGATGGCGAACGCGATGGTAACCACCGCCGCATGGTGTCCCTTCGCGCGAAGCACCGGGAGAATGAGCAGGCAGCCCGCCAGTGCGGACATCAACCCGCCCGCAAGGAGGATCAGAAGCGGTGGCACGGACGTGTGCTCCAGCATCACCGCAGACGTGTAGGCACCAACGCCAAGAAACGAGGCACCGGACAGGTTCACCAGCCCCAGGTACCCGAACTGAATCGTCAGGCCCAGGCCCGCGAGCATGTAAAGCAACACGGTGGCGATCATCAGCAAAGTGAAGTGGTCCTCGCGGAACACGCCGGCCACGACGATAACGCCACATATCGCGGCCCCGTTCATAACCTTCTCGTGCTCGCTGAAGGCTCGCTCCACGTGACGGAACGCACCCATCCTGGCCGCAACAACCGTTGCCACGACGGCGAGTACCAGCAAAAATCCGACGGTCAGCTCATCCTCGGCATGCAGGAACCAGATTGCGTAACCCGTCACGAGGGCAGCGGCCAGCAGCCCAACCCCGAGGGCACGCGTGGACTCGGGAAGTCCGCCTACCGCGGGAGTACTACTCTTTACAGGTGACTGTCTCATGAATTCAAACCCTTTCGCTCACGCGCTCGGCGATCAGACCGGTGGGCCGCCACGCCATGATTGCGATCACCACAGTAAAGGCGAATACGTCCTTGTAAGCACTGGCAAACGGCAGAGCCACAGAACCAAATGTCTGCAGAGCAGCGAACAGGAAGCCCCCGAGAATTGCCCCATAGATGCTGCCGAGGCCGCCGAGGATCGCCGCTGTGAATCCTATGACTCCAAGCAACAGCCCGTTACCAAAGTTGATCTCGTTGTAATACAGCCCGTTCATGACACCCGCGAACGCGGCCAGGCCCGAACCGATCGCGAAGGTCACCAGCACGACCAGACGGAAGTTGATGCCCATGGTCATTGCCGTTTCCTCATCCTGTGCAACTGCGCGGATCGCCAACCCGAGACGGGTCCGATTGATAACCAGGTGGATGGCGCAAATCACGGCGATGCCGGCTATCAGGAGCACCACACTGTCCACGCGTAGCGTAAAGCTGCCGAAGTTGAACGCGTCAGTAGGCAGGAGCGATGGAAAACGTTTCGGATTGGAACCGTCCGGGAAGAAAAGACGCACACTCTCACGCAGCACAGTACCAAGCATGAGGGTGATCAACAGCGTGTTGAGCGGCGGCGACGACCGTAACGGAAGAATCAGGTACCGGGCGATCAGTGCCCCGAGCAGCCCGACCAGGCCAACTGCTGCCAGAACGGCGGCCAGCAACTCGATGACGGGACTGTCAACGCCAATCGCGGCAAGACCCAGGACCGCCGTGTACCCAACAAATGACCCGACCATTAACACGTCACCATGGGAAAACTGAATAACATTGAGCACCCCAAAAAACAGGGTGAATCCTACGGCCACCAGTGCATACATCATTCCCAGCATCAGGCCGTTCATGACGTACTGGCCGAGAAGTCCGGCGTCCATTGACATTGGCAAACACCTTGAGGCTTAGTTTGGGTGCCGAACGCTGACCACGCGATACACGTCTACCGCGCGTTCAAAAGGCATCAGAATTCGCCGCTTGAAACCTAACGGGGCCCCATCACCGGCCCACGAGGCTGCGTTCCCCCGTGGCGTACTTGCTGTCTTCCCAGACCACCCACTCGCCGTCCTGAGCCACATACTTGGTGATCTGTGCGATGGTATTCTGACCGTACTGATCGAAGCTGATCTTACCGATAATCGAGTCATGGCCCTCAACCTTGGCAAGAGCATCGAGTACCTTGCGACGGTCCGGTCCGACTTCCTCAATAGTGTCGAGAATCAGGTTCATTGCCGCGAAGGCAAACGGGCCGTATGCCTCGGCCGGATCCGAGTAACCAGCCGCCTCGTAGTTTTCCTTGAAGAAACGACCGCCGGGGAGTTTGTCCACAGGTGCCCCTTCAAGAAACGCAACCGTGCCCTCGGCCAAATCACCCAGACCATCGAGGTAAGCATCGGAGATTATACCGGAGGTGCCCTCAAACTGGGCATTGATTCCGAGTTTCTCCATCTGTCGGCGAATACGCACGCCCAGCGGTGAAAGGCCACCGAAGTAGATCACCTCCGGATCGAGCGCCTTTGCCTGGGTCAGTTCCGCGGTAAAATCCTGCTGATTGGCGGAAACACCGAAGGTTGCGAGAATCTTGCCGCCGTCTTCGGTGAGGAACTTCGAAAAGTACTTGTTATGGCCCTTTCCGTAGTCGGTGGTGTCATGGATAATTACCCAGTTTTCATAGCCCTCGCCGGTCATGAACTTGGCGGCCGTTTCGTTCTGGTTGATCATCGTGCCGTTCACTCGATGAACTTCCGAGTATTTGTTGCCGTAGGTCACATCCGGCAAAACCGCGCCCCACACCACGATCGGAAGGTTGAAACGGTGATAGACATCCACCGTTGCCATTGCGACCGCAGAGCAGTAATGCGTCGCTGCGGCAATGACTTTACGATCTGCAGCGGCCTTGGTGGCCACTTGCACCCCCACATTGGACTTACACTCGCTGTCCAGAACCTGAAGCTCGTATTCGTACTTTGCGTCCGGATCCTTGTTGCGGAGCGAGACCGCCAGTTCCGCGGAATTCCGCCCGCCGATCCCGTTGGCGGCGACACCGCCGGTCAGCGGTCCGATGAACGCCACCTCAACTTTTTCCTTTGCCTGGGCCGAAGTAAGGCCAAACGTCAGCGCGATCGCTGCGGTTCCTGCCAGAACCTTAATGCCTGAAATTTTCATTGGATGAGACCTCTCTTTTAACGTCGTCAGTCGGATTGCCTGTTAAGGCGTCGGATGGTGTCGATCACACGTGATAAACACAGTCGCCCGCTCGAAGTTGAACTCGATCTTCAATGTGTCAGCCTCGCCACAGGCACCCACTGCATGAGTTGGCGCCAAGCAAGAGCGTAGATGTAACAATACCCCGGCCCATTCATGCCACTGCCTGGTGACTCTCCAATGCCCGCCATCTCAGCGTGCTAGCGCTACAGCTGAGCCCTTTCTACTTGCACGACAGCCGATTCGGTGCTTCGGTTCGTCATAATCGGATTACCGTACTTTCATAATATTCATGTGCATGAACATTAGTCCGTTGTTGAATATCTGCAAGTTCTGGTCACCATTTCAGCGCTTTCGTGCCAACGAGTCGTCGACTCTGGAGCAGGAGGCTGCCGAAGAACTTGACTTTGATTCACCGACCCGGTGATTATTATTCATGGTCTTGAATACAATCTAAAGCAATTAATATGCCAATATCGCGGCGAGCATCAAAAATGATGCTAGATATGAAATAATCAGACGCTCGTACGTTGGAGGATCACTCGATGGGTCGAGAGGCGGAAATCGCTACAAAGGGAATGGATCACCGCGAGCTGCGGCTGCCTGGAACTCGAGGTCGACGGGGACACCTTCTTTCTCCAAACGGGAGATTCTTTCTCGTTTTCATCGAAGCGCCGCCATCGCTACCGCAATCCCGATAGAACCATCGCCCGGGTTCTCTGGGTAAACACGCCTCCT
>JBDNIR010000187.1:0-4451 GCA_041688195.1 Marinobacter sp. | reverse complement strand
CACCCGCACCCGTAAGTTGTTGCTTCACGCCCGGGAACTGGGACGGCTAATCGGCCAGGTGAACCAGACCGGCCATACCTGCATCCCGCTTGCGCTCTATTGGAAAAAGAACAAGGTTAAATGCGAGATTGCCCTCGTTAAAGGCAAGAAGCAGTTCGACAAGCGGGCCACCGAAAAAGAACGCGACTGGAACCGCCAGAAGCAGCGCATCATGCGGGACGCAAACACCACCTCCACCTGACATCTGTCGCCAATACCGCCTCTTTCGCCCTGCAGTTGTCCGTCCTATACTGATCTGCCTGGGTGGGTGGCGGTGCCCTTCAACCTGCGAACTCATGGAGTATTTCCGGGAAAGCTTCCACGACCTGCGCGACCGGGCGTTGCAACACCAGCGCACAGACCTCGAAAGTCCGAGCCAAGCATCCATCATATAGGTGTAAGACGCAGGCCCTGGCTAAAAACAAAGGCGGTTTTACCTTGAAGTTAGCGCAACCGGACGCATATACTGCAGCTAAGGGGACGACATGGCTTCGACGCTGGTTGCAAACCCTTGGGTGCATGTCGAGATGGCAGCCAATCTCGTTAATCCAAAGCTGCAAACAAATAGTCGCAAACGACGAAAACTACGCACTAGCAGCGTAAGCTGCTAGTCGTCCTGACCGAGGCGCCTGTAACTCGGAAGCTACATCTCAGGACGTCATCGCTTACAGGCTGCTTCGCTATCCAGAGTTCACTGGCTAGCGACTAAGATTTAAAGAGCTCGCCTCTTACACCCTGACCTTCGGGTCGTTTGAGGTTAAATCAATAGAAGGACGCTAAGCATGTAGATCTTAAGGCAGAGTACTGGCGGACGCGGGTTCAATTCCCGCCGTCTCCACCAAGCAAGAGTTTCAAGGGGTCCAGCGAGATCCACTGAAACGCCCTAAAGCCCCGGAAACGGGGCTTTTTTTATGCCCATCCAATCCCTATTAATCCATTGGCATCCATGCACACTTGTGGGTAACGCACCACTCCCACCACCTCGTTACCCACAAACTGGATATCCATGGCCCGCCAGCTCAACAAACTCTCCGCGAACGAAGTGAAAAACGCCAAGGGTTCCGGGAAGATACGGAAGGTTGCGGATGGCGGCGGCCTTACGTTAGTAATAAAGGGTGAGTCCAAATACTGGTGGTTTCGGTATCGATTTTCGGGTAACAAAAAGACGCTATCGCTGGGCGGTTACCCACAAGTCTCTCTCGCGGCTGTACGCCAGGCTCGCGATGAAGCCCGAGGGTTACTCCAACAGAAGGTCGACCCTAGCGCTCACCGGCAGCGGGAGTCCAATTCGCTCAATTCAGCCGGTTGATATCCTGCAAGTGCTTGATGGGATTGTCAAAAATGGCAATATTGAAACTGCGCACAGGGTCAAGACCCTCATCAGCCTGGTGTTCCGGTATGCGGTTGCAACTTCAAGAGTCGACTCAGACGTAACCCGAGATCTGACCGGCTACCTTCCCAAGACGCAAGTGAAACACCAGCACGCTCTGGTCCGCCCCGACGGAGTCTCGCGCCTCCTGAAAGATATTCACGTCTACCAAGGCCACATTGCAACGTCAGCAGCCTTGAAGCTCTCTCCGCTGGTGTTCACTCGTCCTGGTGATACCAGAAAGATGCTGTGGGAGCAGATCGATTTCGACAAGGCTCAGTGGGAGCTGCCTACAACCAAAAACGGCTATGTGTATTGGTAAAAAGGTAAGGGCTTATATTCACTGGTTTCAAAATGTAAAGCCTTGGCGGCTGGTCTTCCATGGTCGGTCTGGATCGACTGCTATCCATTGATGTTAGGATTACAAGCTAGTCGCCGGATATGCATCACATCCAGCCGCCATCTCACCTTTTACCAGCCATCACCTGGTGATCCATACTGCCACTGCATTCTGATGATACCCCCGCAGGCTAATCGACAAAATTGACGGAAGGGCTTTTGTTAGGCTCGTAAGTAACTAACACCCATCAATGTCGATAATTTCGGATCGGGTTTGACCTCTACGGATGAGCCTGCCGGCTGATACGTCTGCCAAGATTATAGCCGCTGCCGCCACACTGAGGTATTGATTACAATGCCCGGCTGGCAGTGGCGATCAGCGGACCTCAGGCTCCGAATCTGACCAGAGAGTACGGCCACAAACCAGAAGTTAAGTATTCCTCTGGCAATCCATGCACTCAATCGATAGCATCGACCCGTTAAAGTCAGGAACTTGGAGCCCTCTTAGGAATGCAAATTGATCTGCTGGAGGCACTAGCGGCTATAAGCAATGAATCCTCGAACACTGATTCTATCGGGTTGAACATCCCGTCTGGATTCATAAATCCGGGAGCTTGGGTGATTTTCGCGAGTGCGGCCCGGAAAAACCAGGTTCCATCTGAAAGGATTTCTTTCCCAAACTTTGATGTTCAACACTACTCATCAGCTATCGGCTTCAATGATTGCGTGTATGGCAAGGATGATTACGAATATAACCGTAAAAACGTCGGGAATAGCTACTCACCGTTAACCCGTCTGGAGTGCATGGAATCTACTGACACAGCTAACAATCAAATTATTAGCTGTGTCATGAAAATGCTTGCGAATCCCGATACTCTAGGTGGCACAGATCTAGTCAATGTGATCGGGGAGCTTCATGACAATGTATGGGCACACGGGCGAGCAACAGGTGTTTCGATGGCCCAGAAGTCGACTGATTCGGGGCGACAGGCTGTCGAGTTCGCGTTAGCTGATACTGGCCATGGTTTTCTACGGGAATTACAACGATACCGAAGGCCCGCAGAAGATGACATCCAAGCGATTCAATGGTGTGTTGCTAAAAATAACTCAACAAAACTAGCTGATGACGATGATGATTGGGCCCAGTCGGTCCCTGATGACATTATGGGAGGCACACCATTTGGAGCTACTGTGCCCCGCGTCACAAGCCGGTTAAATCATCAGGGGCTTGGCCTCTGGAAGCTGACTGAGTTGATACGGAAATACCGGGGTAAGCTCACGCTGGTCAGTGGGAATGGATGCCTTCAGATGGATACGGGAGGTCAAATGGTGTACAGCAATTGCCCCTCATGGGAGGGTGTTGCTTTATCGTGCAGATTGTACGAGGATGAATTAGACAAGGATGATGAAGCGCCTGATGATCAGGTTGCCGCAATAATGAAGCGGTTAGGGGGGTAAAACATGAACACTGAAAAATTTACTATAAAAGGCTATTCCTTAGCTTCTCGCAGTTCAGCCGTATCAGAGCGAGAAAATATTGCTGCTGCTATCCGCAGAGACTCGATAGTGATTTACGACCTCAGTTCCGTGGTGTCGATCTCATCTTCTTATGCTGATGAGTTGTTTGGCGTTTTAGTCATGGAATTTGGCCTTGAACGCGTCCTCGATTCAGTCAAAGTTGTAGGAGCGAACAAGGGTATTCTCCGCATTATCGCTGAGGCAATGAAAGAAAGGGCACCAGCAATCGCGGCCTAATGAACGATATGCTTTGAGAAAGGCGGCGCTACGGTGCCGCTTTTTTTATACTTGGTCTATTCGAAATCTCTACGACATCTAATGATCAGGAAACACTGGCGAGTTGTCGAAACAAAAAACAGCCGCTTTCCTGAACGCTCCGGCTCTGGATCTACCCTCCGTCCAGCCGCTACATAGTGACCACCGCTGCCAGCAATGATCGGCAGTCGGAGCTGACCCCCGGCCTCGATGATTCTGCCAGATCAGGCATCGATGCTGCAGTGCTCACCGTGGTCAGCGGCCCGGTACCGGTGCCACAGCGCCAGCACCCGCTACCAGCTATCGATGCCAGACGTTGAGTCAGGAACCGGAGTCGTCGATCCTTCCCGGTTGATCGATGCGCCAAGATGGCCACGGCTGCAGGCAATGACCAAAAGTCAGAGCCAGCCTGCGGAAGTCGCGGCGTATTTCCAGGGAAATGAGCACACGGACTACCAAGCAAGAATGATTCGCGAGTGCGGGCAAAGAGTGAAGACTTACCCTTTTGAGCGTGTTGTGACCAATCCATACTTGCTGGCCTGTCATCACAGCTTCTGCCCGAATTGCCAGCGAAGGCGAGCTCAAAACTGGGCATCTGCTTTACGGGCCGTCATTGACGAAGAATCCGCGCCAGCATCCAAGAGCGATTCACGGCTTGGCCCCCATTGGATCGCAATCACATTACCAGGCGTGCCATGCGCTGCTTCAGAGCTCCGTTACGAACGAGAGTATTCCGTGTCCAGAATTGGCGAAGACCTACCGGAATCCCTGAGCGGCAATCGGGGCCTTGAGCTGCTCCCATGGCATTTAGCCAAATGAAAGCAAACGGTATTCAGGGGCCAGGGCTGATGCCGTAGTAGCCTGAGCAGTTGATCATCCCACCATGAGCGGGCAATATCACCACAACCCAACGTGACATTCGCGACGCCCT
>JBDNIR010000186.1:0-6278 GCA_041688195.1 Marinobacter sp. | reverse complement strand
GATCCTGTCAACCGGTATTTCGAATCGCTTAATAATAAACAATTCAACCGCTTAACCTCACCTGAAACCCAGCCTCTGCGGCCTTACCCCTCAAGCGAGAGGCGCATTCTACAGACACTCGCCTCTGTGTCAACGCGGTTTATAAACTATCTTCCCGATGTTTCGGTTTCCCACTACCCCATCGTTCAACAACTAACCAATCGACCTCAAAAACAGGAAACATAGCTAACTTATTGCACGCTCGACGAAAAACGCTGCTTAAATGCGGGCGACCAAACCACTCGAGCGCCGAGTAAAAGCACCAGCACAACTCCGTAGGCTACCATCTCACCAATATCGCTCCGAGCCTGCCAGAAAAAATGTACCCAAGCAGATATCGCAATCAGATATACGCCTTTATGGAGAGACTTCCAGCGCTTACCCAGCCGTTTCATCATCCCCTTCGTGGAGGTTATTGCCAACGGCACCATGATCGCAAACGCCACGAAACCGAACACAATATAAGGTCTCTTGGTAAAGCTGGACCACAGGTCCTGCCAACCAATGATAAATTGCAGAAACGACAATACATGCAGAACCGCATAAAAAAAACTGAACAGGCCCAGCATGCGACGTACCCGCAACCACCCGACCCAGCCAGTGAACTTGCGTAGCGGCGTCATACACAAGGTTGCAAGCAGCAACTGAAAAGCCGCCAATCCCAGCGCCTGAGTTACCGCCTCCCCTGGGTCCGGCCCGAGACGAGAGCGCGTAATGTCAGCTAACAGCAACAGCAAGGGCACGCTGGCCAGCAACCACGCCACCAGACGAAAGGCCAGCATTGCTTTGGCTGACAAGCCTTTCGATTGCGTTCGCTCCACTAAAAATACTTTCTCAGGTCCATACCCTTGTAAAGACTTGCTACCTGCTCTCCATAACCGTTGAATTTTTGCGTATCGCGCCAGTTAACCGAAAAAAGCCTCGAAGGTAAACGGCGCTCCCGCTTCTGACTCCAACGGGGATGATCGACGTCCGGATTCACATTGGCATAGAAGCCATACTCACTGGGCGCAATCATTTCCCAAGTCGTTTTCGGGCGAGTCTCCTGAAAACGAATTTTCACAATGGACTTAATACTCTTAAACCCGTATTTCCAGGGCACGACCAACCGCAGTGGTGCGCCATTCTGATTGGGTAACGTCTTTCCATATAACCCAACCGCCATAAAACTCAGCTCATTCATTGCCTCATCCATTCTGAGGCCCTCTTGGTAAGGCCAATCAATCGTGCTGAATGCCGAGCGCTGCCCCCTCATCTGCTTCGGGGCATACAAGGTTTCAAAATAAACGTACTTGGCTTTTGAGATAGGCTGAAACTGCTTTAATAAATCTGCCAGCGGAATACCGATCCAGGGCACTACCATAGACCAAGCTTCAACACACCGAAGCCGGTAGATTCGCTCCTGGTATTCATAAGGCTTGAGCAAATCTTCTAGGTTAATCTGTCCTCCTTTTTCGCACTCGCCTTCAACGCTCACCGTCCAGGGGGAAGTAACCAACGAATCCGCATACCGCTTGGGGTCTCCCTTATCGGTGCCAAACTCATAGAAGTTGTTGTACGCCGTAACATCATCAAACGGGGTCAAATCTTCACTGGTTGAGAGCCCCGGCATCTTTTTAAACGTCAGTTCTTCATCCGGCTGCGGCACGCTGCCGGCGATACCAGCACCCGGAAACGCTAACGTAGCGGCAGTGGCCAGCGCACCGGACATAAATTTTCGGCGTTCAAGAAAGGCAGATTCAGGGGTGACATGAGAGCGGGGCAAAACCCAGGAGGGGGTTTTTCTAATTATCATTACATGACTCCAGCACCAGAGGACGTATCACCCGTTGACCGGAATCACCGCTTTTAATTCCCCAGACAAGGAAATAATTCCCAAGGCAGGAAAAACCCTAACCCCAGTTCAACAAAACCGACTACCGCTTGTCATCGGCTGCGGCATCCACAGCACTGGTTCCTGCACGCTCACCAACATTACGCTGAGACTTTCTCAACACGGCCCTTACGGGCCCTGACAGGGCATAGAGTAGAAAAACCGCAAACAGCACGGTGCCCGGGTCAAGCGCAACCACAACAAATATCAGCACAACCACTAAAATGGTTGCGAAAGGCACCCGCCCCCGCAAGTCAAGATCTTTGAAGCTCCGATACAAGATATTACTGACCATCAAGACGCCCGTGCCCGCCACCACGATAATGGTAAGCAGCGTCAGCCAGGTCGACGGCTCATAAGTATGAAAACACCAGACCAGGCCGGCAACCGCAGCCGCAGCAGAGGGACTTGGCAGCCCGACAAAGAACTTCTTATCAACCGACCCAATCTGGGCATTAAACCTTGCCAGGCGTAACGCCGCCCCTGCAACGTAGATGAACGTAACCGCCCAACCAAACTGGTTCAAACCGTTGAGTGACCAGAAAAACGCCACCATGCCAGGCGCAACACCAAAAGCCACCATGTCCGCGAGGCTATCGTACTCTTCACCAAATTTACTCTGGGTATTGGTCATTCGTGCTACGCGGCCATCAAGCCCATCAAGAATCATCGAAACGAAAATAGCGATAGCGGCATTTTCAAACATCCCGTTAGCCGCCGATACGATCGCATAAAAACCGGAAAACAACGACGCGGTCGTTAACGAGTTCGGCAACAGATAGATACCCTTACGCTTTACCGGTGCACCTTCAACCAGCTCCTCTTCAAAAACCTCACCGCCGGTCAGGTCGTGCTCCGGTAACACTGCATTATCAGATTTTTCTTTCTTGATTGTCATTCCACTCTTCCCGAAAACTGGTGGCTGAATTATAGCCGAACTTGACAGAGCGTGTGCCCAAACGCAAAAACGCGGCTTCAACGCCGCGTTTTTGTCTGCAGCCTTTCAGCTTAGTTTTTCTCTTTGTCCACAATCTTATTTGCAGATATCCAGGGCATCATCGCACGCAACTTTCCACCGACAATTTCGATCGGATGTTCAGCGTTATGACGACGACGTGCAGTCATAGAAGGGTAATTGGTGTGACCTTCCTGAAGGAACATCTTGGCATACTCACCACTTTGAATACGCTTGAGCGCATTACGCATAGCGTCTCTGGACTGCTCATTGATGATTTCCGGTCCGGTAACGTACTCGCCAAATTCCGCGTTATTGGAAATCGAGTAGTTCATGTTGGCGATACCGCCTTCGTACATCAGGTCAACGATCAGCTTGAGCTCGTGCAGACACTCGAAATAGGCCATTTCCGGCTCGTAGCCAGCGTCTGTTAACGTTTCAAACGCCGCTTTCACCAGCTCAACGGTACCACCGCACAGTACCGCCTGCTCGCCGAACAGATCGGTCTCGGTCTCGTCCTGGAAGGTCGTTTCGATGATACCGGTACGACCGCCACCAATGGCACTGGCGTAGGACAGAGCAACATTCTTCGCGTTACCTGAGGCATCCTGGTGGATGGCGATCAGGTCAGGGATACCGCCGCCACGGGTGAATTCGGTGCGAACCGTGTGGCCCGGCGCCTTGGGGGCGATCATAATGACGTCGAGATCCTTGCGGGCAAGGATCTGGTTGTAGTGCATGTTGAAACCATGGGCAAAAGCCAATACACCGCCCTGCTTCAGATTTGGCTCGACTTCGCTCTCGTAAATGGCCTTCTGGTTTTCATCAGGCGCCAGCATCATAACAATGTCAGCTTCCTTCGACGCGGCAGCGACGCTCTTGACGGTCAGGCCAGCCGCTTGGGCCTTGGCAGCAGAGGAGGAACCTTCGCGCAGAGCAACCACAACCTCAACCCCGGATTCTTTCAGGTTGTTGGCGTGAGCATGGCCCTGTGAGCCGTAGCCGACAATCGCGACTTTCATACCCTGGACAATGGAGAGATCACAATCTTTGTCGTAATAAACTTGCATAACTAGCCTCTGTTTTCGTTGTCTGGCCTAACGGCCAGTAGAAAGAACAAGCTCCCTGGGAGCGCTACAAACTCAATACTTTTTCGCCACGGGCAATGCCGGAGACCCCGGACCGAACAACTTCCAGCACACCTGCGGTACCGACCGCCTGGATAAAAGCGTCCAGCTTGTCGCTGTTTCCCGCCAACTGAACCGTGTAAACCGATGTGGTGACGTCAACGATCTGGCCACGAAAGATATCCACTGTCCGCTTGATTTCAGCACGCTGTGACCCGGTGGCTTTGAGCTTGATCAACATGAGTTCGCGCTCGATGTGAGCACCTTCGGTGAGATCCACCAACTTGACCACTTCAATCAGCTTGTTCAGTTGCTTGGTAATCTGCTCGATGACCTTATCAGAGCCGGACGTGGTGACGGTAAGACGCGACAAAGTCTCATCTTCCGTTGGTGCCACTGTGAGGGTCTCGATGTTGTAGTTGCGCTGTGAAAACAGCCCTACCACCCGAGACAGCGCACCCGGCTCGTTTTCCAGCAATACAGATATGATGCGACGCATGGTGTCAGACCCTCTCCGTTTTGCTGAGCCACATATCTTTCATTGAGCCGCGTGGTACCTGCATGGGGTAAACGTGCTCATGAGGATCAACATAGATATCAAGGAACACCAGCTTGTCTTTCATGGCGAACGCTTTCTTGAGCATAGGCTCAAGGTCTTCTTTTTTATCGATCCGGATTCCAACGTGGCCATAGGCCTCGGCAAGCTTGACAAAATCCGGTAACGAATCCATGTAAGACTGGGAGTGACGTGACTCGTAATTCATATCCTGCCACTGCTTCACCATACCCAAACACTGATTGTTCAGATTGACGATTTTAACTGGCAGATTATATTGCTTGCAGGTCGACAGTTCCTGGATGTTCATCTGGATACTGCCCTCCCCGGTCACACAAACGACTTCGTGGTCAGGGAAATTGAGCTTGATACCCATGGCCGCCGGAAATCCAAAGCCCATAGTTCCCAGGCCGCCAGAATTAATCCAGCGGTTAGGCTTGTCAAACTTGTAGTACTGCGCCGCGAACATCTGGTGCTGACCAACATCGGAGGTGACGTAAGCATCGCCGTTGGTAAGACGCCAGACTGCCTCGATAACTTCTTGCGGCTTGATATAGGTATCGCTCTTCTCATAACGCATACCATGGAAGGCACGCCATTCATCAATCTGCTTCCACCAAGCTCTGAGCGCCTCTGCGTCTGGCTTTTCAGAGCTTTCCCTGACCAGGCCAATCATCTCTTTCAACACGGAATCAACCGGACCCACGATGGGGACATCCGCGTTGATGGTCTTGGAGATTGATGCCGGATCAATGTCAATGTGAACAATACGAGCACCCGGACAGAATTTCTCGGTGGCATTGGTAACACGGTCATCCAACCGCGCACCGACACAGAGGATCAGATCGGAATGGTGCATGGCCATATTGGATTCGTAGGTGCCATGCATACCCAACCAGCCGATGGACTGCTTATCGGAAGCCGGAAAGCCACCAATCCCCATCAGGGTATTGGTAACCGGGAAGCCCAGCATGTGAGCAAGCTCGATAAGCTGTTCCGAAGCCTTGCCCAACACCACGCCACCGCCGGCATAAATGATCGGGCGCTTGGCCGCTATCATCATGTCGACAGCTTTCTTGATCTGACCGGCGTGGCCGCGGATAGCCGGGTTGTAGGAGCGCAGCTTCATTTTCTTGGGGTACTGGTACTCATAGCGCTCATTCGGAGTGGTCATATCCTTGGGAATATCGATCACCACCGGCCCCGGGCGCCCTGTCGCTGCGATGTAATAGGCCTTTTTTACCACTTCCGGAATTTCCTCCGGATGGCGCACACTGAGGTTGTGCTTCACCACTGGCCGGGAGATGCCAATCATATCGGTCTCCTGGAAAGCGTCCTCACCAATCAGCGTTGACGCCACCTGCCCGCACAGGACAACCATCGGGATGGAATCCATGAATGCGGTGGCAATACCGGTGATGGTGTTGGTTGCTCCGGGCCCCGAAGTGACCAGCACGGTGCCCGGTTTTCCGGTTGCGCGCGCATAGCCGTCGGCCATATGGACCGCTGCCTGCTCGTGACGAACCAGAATGTGTTTGAGTTTATCTTGTCGGAACAGCGCATCGTATATATGCAATGCCGCCCCACCCGGATAGCCGTAAATGTATTCAATACCTTCATCCTGAAGGGACCGAATCAGCATGTCGGCGCCAGACAATAGCTCCACGTTAAAATACCCTCTATTACGAGTGAATGTGCCGGGAACTCTCCCGGTTGCCTGGATACCCG